>DCHQ01000023.1:3419-4159 GCA_002314855.1 Lachnospiraceae bacterium UBA1748 | reverse complement strand
ACATCCTCATATTTTTTCAAATCATACTGACGCCGTATCTTATCTATTTTCTCAGCATCTTTTATGGCATTTTTATATTCTGATTCTGAACTAAATCGTCTTCTATCAACTTCCATATATCTATATAAATAACTATATTATGTTAACTCGCGTGTGCATAATTAACCTATTAAAACATATAGTTAAATTTTACTATATATAGAATATTTTTCAAGTAATTTTCTTTATATTGTAGCCAGTACTTAAAACAAGAAGAAGGTCAGGGACTATAAAATAATCTCCTGACCTTCTCCTTTATTGTCAACATGAATAAGAATTATGGTAAACTACTCTTCTTTATATCCTTCAGCAACTGCCTGAGCTCTTGCTTTCACTTCTTTCTCCTGAACTTCTGGAGGAGCCTGTTCATAACGAACAAATTCGTATTCGTAAACACCTCTACCGCCTGTCATTGAACGAAGATCCGAGCAATATCCGAACAATACAGACATTGGTATTTCTGCTTCTATCATCTGCTTTCCATTATTGAGTGGGCTCATTCCAAGCACTCGTCCTCTACGCTTATTAAGATCGCCCATAATATCACCCGTATATTTTTCAGGCGCTGTTACCTTAAGAAGCATAATAGGTTCTAGCAAAATAGGCGATGCTTCAAGCACACCTTTCTTGAATGCCTGAAGTGCAGCTGTCTTAAATGCCATTTCCGAAGAATCAACTGCATGATAAGAACCATCATATAA
>DCHQ01000023.1:2601-3215 GCA_002314855.1 Lachnospiraceae bacterium UBA1748 | reverse complement strand
TTTTTGTATTTATATTCAACATCTGATTTTTTCTTAATAGTCTCTTTATATGCCACTTTGGCATCCATAAGCTCTATTTCAACCTTATACTCCTCAAGTAGTCTCTCAGCTATAAGCTCAATATGAGGAATACTCATTCCATAAATAAGCGACTGTCTGTTCTCAGCATCATTAACAAGCTTAAGCGTCTGGTCTTCATGACTAAGCTTCTGAAGTGCCTGAGCAACCTTGTCAACATCAGCTTTATTAACCGGCTTATATCGCATATACTGATAAGGCTTACTAATATCGTATTTGCCATACTGGATTGGAGTATTTTTAGTTGATAATGTATTACCTGTTCTTGCCGCAGTAAGCTTGGCAATAGCTCCAATATCACCAGCATGAAGCTCCTTAACTTCTATAGGCTTATTACCCTGAAGTACGTAAAGCTTATTTATCTTCTCATCAATGTCTTTCTCTTTGTTATAAATAACATCGTCAGATTTAATTACGCCACTCATAACCTTAATCAAAGAATATTTACCAATAAATGGATCAACAAGAGTTTTCCAAATATAAGCTGATTTTGCTTTAGAGAAATCATAATTAGCCTGGAATATTTCATTAGTTTT
>DCHQ01000023.1:0-2525 GCA_002314855.1 Lachnospiraceae bacterium UBA1748 | reverse complement strand
ACCTTGGCAAAGAATATTAGATCCCATAGAAACAGGGAATATTGAGCATGTATTAACCGAAATTCTAAGAGCTGCTCTTATCTCGTCCTCAGAGAATATCTCGCCATTGAAATAACGATCCATCATATCCTCACTGGTCTCAGCAACAGCTTCCATAAGACTTTCACGATATTTTTCAAGATAAGGAACGCTGTAGTCAGGCATTTCGCAGTCAACTACATCCTTGCCCTGCCATTTTTGAGCCTTCCCACCTATAACATTAACATATCCAACAAATTTCTCATTTTCACGAATAGGGAAATGAAGCGGAGCAATATTCTTACCATATAATTCTGACAATGAATCAACTACATTTTTGAATGACGCATTATCAACATCCATATCGGTAACGAAGAACATACGTGGCAAGTTGTTCTTTTCACATATATCCCAAGCCTTCTCTGTACCAGCCTCAACGCCAGCCTTACCTGATACAACTATGATAGCTGCATCGGCTGCGCTTACAGCTTCCTCAACTTCACCTACAAAATCAAAAGCACCTGGCGCATCAAGAATATTAATCTTAATGCCTTCCCATTCAAGAGGAATAACGCTAGTTGAAAGTGATATTTTTCTCTTAATCTCTTCTTTACTATAATCTGATATAGTATTTCCATCATCAACCTTACCCATTCTAGAAGTAAGACCTGCCAGATAACCCATAGCCTCGGCTAACGATGTCTTACCAGAACCGGAATGACCAAGCAATACCACGTTCCTAATCTTGTCCGTTGTATATACATTCATAATGCGTAACCCTCCTTCATTAATCCCCCAAAATAGTTAATCAACCGTTGTATTGAATACACATTTCATTCTATTGTCTGCACAATACACTCTAGTAATATTTTAACAAACAAAATAGGCATATTCAACTTCTCTTTGTTGAATATGCCTACAAATATAATCATCTAATTTTGTTTATTTTGCGCCAAATAATTCTAACTATAACTAACTAATTAACATTTAGCATGAGCAGCAATCTTATAAATAGAAGCTACGTCCTCAGATGATAATGCAACGAAACCACCTGTCTTACCATCACCAAGACCAAACTTCTCTACCAATACTGGAATATCCTCTTCCTTAGCGCCAAGCTCCTCGAAGTTAATTGGCATACCAATAGACTTAAGGAATTTTCTAAAGCATGCAATACCCTGAACTGCAGTCTTCTCTGGATTCTCAAAGTCCATCTGACAGCCAAATACTCTGGTAGCCATCTGAGCAAATCTCATTGGATTGTGCTTATATACAAACTCCATCCATGAAGGCATAATAACAGCAAGTCCTGCACCGTGAGCACAATCGTAAAGCCCTGATAATTCATGCTCGATACCGTGACTGTTCCAATCCTGATCTCGACCAACACCTACTATATCATTGTGAGCTACAGTTCCTGCCCACATAATATTAGCTCTAGCCTGGTAATCATCAGGATTAGCAATAACCTTAGGTGTCTCATTAATCATTGTAAGAAGCACAGCCTCGCAAAGTCTATCTGTAATCTCAACATCTGATGTATTAGTAAAATATCTCTCAAATACATGAGCCATAATATCTGTGGCACCACATGCTGTCTGGTAAGCAGGTAATGTCTGTGTAAGCGCTGGATTCAGAATAGAAAACTTAGATCTAAGTAAATCCGAACAGCAGTCTCTCTTAAGCATTCCTTCTTCTTTAGTTACAACAGTCGCACCGGATCCTTCACTACCAGCTGCTGCAATTGTTAAAACAGTACCGATAGGAAGTGCTTTTTCAACTGGCTTACCTGTTCCATAGAAATCCCAGAAATCCCCGTCATAAGGAACGCCAAGTGCAATAGCCTTAGATGAATCTATACATGAACCACCACCTACTGAAAGAATGAAATCAACATTCTCCTTACGGCATAGCTCAATACCTTCATATATCTTTGTATCACGTGGGTTAGGCTGAACGCCACCAAGTAATACAAATTCTATCCCTTCAGCTTCAAGCGACTGACTAACTCTATCTATAAGACCAGATTTAACTGCTGAACCTCCACCATAGTGGATAAGTACCTTGGTTCCGCCGTATTTCTTAACATACTTACCACATTCGTTCTCTGTATCCTTACCAAAAACAAATTCAGTAGGACTATAAAACTGAAAATTATTCATTATTTTTTGCCCTCCATATACATTTAATTATAATATTCAAGCTTCCATAAGAGCCCTTAAAATAATAATAGCATAATGAAATATGGCATTGGAAGTATAAGCATTTAGAATAATAAATATTAACCTAAACGAGTCAAAAAATGAGCATCAATAATATCCTATCCAGTTCACATTTATATGAAGTTCTCCATCATCTACGGCAAACTCATTATCTACGCCTTCATATAAATATCCATACACTACGCTTTTACCAGTCTTATCAGAAACCTCTCCAGATATAACTCTGAACTTTGCTTTGTTTTCATGTTCCACCCATGAGATTTCTATAACATTATCACCTATTTC
>DCHQ01000035.1:10535-13644 GCA_002314855.1 Lachnospiraceae bacterium UBA1748 | reverse complement strand
ATTCTGTGAATCGTATTGAATTTACGCAGAATACATTGTATGGTAAGGATGTAGAACTACCAAACATAGATAAGGTTCAGGCAACGATTATACGACTACGAAGAAGTCCAGATGCGGTAGAATCCAAGAATAAGCTGATAGCGATGCTAGAGACACTTCTTGGTAATCTGGATGCAAAGTCGAAGTGTGAAAGATTAGAGAAACAATACGGATTTATAATAAATGATGAAACAGCAAGGAGGGTGAATACTATGTGTAACCTTAGTGATGTAGTAGAGGAACGTGGAATAGAGAAAGGAATTGCGCGTGGAATAGAGCAGGGAATAGAACAGGGAATCGAGCAGGGAATAATACGAGGCGAAGAACAGACAGTAGAAAGAACGGTACGTCGTCTTCTTATGAAGAACTATCCAGATGGAGAAATAATAGATATAACAGAGTGTACTCCAGAATTACTTGAGAGAGTAAAAGCGGAGATGAAAGATAATTATAATTAACCCTACAATTTCGTTATATCAGTAACCACAAGTATTTTATTATTAACAATAAATCTAACATTAATACCAGCGAAGGATACGCCATATTCTTTGCTGGTATTATTTCTATTATTTATATTATCGCTATATCCAGGTCTTGGATCTTCTGACAAAAGAGCGACAAGAGTGTCATATTTATCATGTCCGATAGTATTAATTGCTGTACTACGAAGTTCGTCATTAGCATATGTTACTTCAAGCTGGTAGTCAGAGATATTACCTGCGAATCCTGCTTTGGCATTAGGATGACTATCTGTATAAGGAAGATAAGGCTTAATGTCTATGATAGGAGTGCCATTAACCATATCGGCACCTTTCACATGAAGGACAGGACCATACTTTTCTGTATATTCTATAGATTCTAATCTTACAGATGACAGACCAATATTATTAGGTCTAAATGGGGACCTAGTTGCGAAAACGCCCATAGGTGTATTGCCGCCAAGCTTTGGCGGTTTAACGGTGGCGTTGAACTTGCCATCGCTTCGGATAGCCTGGTGAAATTGGAATAGTATCCATATATATTCATAATCGGATAGTCCATTAAAGGCACTAGGGTGTCTGTACTCGGGCTTGAATATTATGGACCCCTCAAGTTTTTCTACAATATTACTTTGTCTTGGAATTCCAAATTTCTCAGGAAAATCTGTATATATATGTCCTATTATGTCCATGATAGGCCTCATTTCGTGTGTTTATTTGTGCAATATCCTAATTATAACAAAAAATTAAAATTTTACTTTTCCAAATTTTAGGGGTGATTTTTACAATATTTGGGGTTTACATAGTTTGTTAACCAATTATTATCCCCCGAATTTGGGGATTTTTAGGCCCTGAAAACCCAGTAAAATAGCCACATCTTGTGTTTTGCGTTAAAAAAATCGCTATGTTATAATGCCTTTACTTTAAAATAGGCTATCTAGGGAGTGTTGTAATGGGCAATTCATTTTCAAAGACATCCATTGGTCTTGGAATACTTACAGTAATAGTTTGTATCATATGCGTAATGCTTTTTAATAAGATTAACAGCCTTGAGTCAGACCTTACTCAGTTAAAAATGGATATGTTTGGTACTCATGATGAAGCAGCGCTTGGTTACGGAAGTCCAGTTCTTAATACTGAGAGGAATACAATAACAAGCGCAGGCATGGAGAAAGTATCTTTCTATGAAATGGCTAAAGATACTAATGTTAATCTTAACGATTCAAATGAGGTTGTCGCAGCTGATCCATACGAAGGAATGATAAAGGTATGCTTTACATTCGATGATGGACCATCAGCTAATACAGATAATATTCTTAACGTTCTTGATGACTATGGTGTTAAGGCCACTTTCTTTGTAAATGGTAAGGAAGGCTACGATGACCAGTACAAGAGAATTGTAGAAGAGGGCCATGCCATTGGTATGCATTCATATACACATAACTACCATGATGTATATGGATCTCTTGATATGTTTGCTGAAGACCTTTATAACATTCAGCATCTTATTAAAGAAAAAACAGGTGTTGAATCACTTCTTTATCGTTTCCCGGGTGGAAGCAGTAATACAGTAAGTGGTACACCTATGGAGAAGTGTATAGAGTATCTTGATGCCAAGGGAATTGAGTATTATGATTGGAATGTAGCATCATGTGATGCAGTAGTTGGTGGACTTTCTACAGCACAGATTGTTAGTAATGTAATGACACCAATTTCAGCAGGTGGATCAGATACTTATATTGTTTTATTCCACGATGCTCAGGACAAAAACACTACAGTTGAAGCACTTCCAATTATCATAGAGAAGCTGGCAGCAATGGATAATGTAGCAATAGTTCCTATTGATGAATATGTTACTCCAGTTCAGCATGTAGTAATTCAAAATTAATATATAAAAGGGTTAATAAAATGGGTTTCTTTCAGAATTTAAAGGATGATCTTACATCCACAATTGATGATATAGCTATTAAAGAAGAGCAGGGGGCTGCACCATCAGATACACAGTCTCTTCTTGACCTACTTAAGTCAGAAGAATTTGTAGAGGCTATAAATGCTGATGAAAAAGAAGATGATGATAGCGATGAAATAAAGAATGTTAGCGATAATTCTGCCAGTGAGATAGAGAAGCAGGCTGATGCTATGCTACTTGGGCTAGAAGAAGTTGCAGCAGTAGCTGAAGTAGAAGAAACTGTTGAAGAAGTATCAGAAGCTACAGAAGAAGTAGTAGAAGAAGTAGTAGAAGAATTAGCAGAAGTAGTTGAAGAAACATCAGAAGCTATAGATGAATCAGTAGAAGAATCAGAAGAAGTAGCAGAGGAAACTACTGCGGAAATAGCCGAAGAAACTACAGACGAAGTTCTTGAAGATGATGGCGATTCCATAGATGTATTAGCAGAGGCATCACTTGATGATACTTTAGAGGATATTATGGAGAGTGCTGAAGAGGTAACTAAAGAAAGCTCTGTTCGTGATGCACTTAACAGCCTTCGTAATGCAAGCCTTCGCTACGAACAGCAGTTAAAGAATCAGGATGTTGATGGAATGTTCTTATTTGCTAATGAAGAAGCTGATGAAGAAGCTATAGATGAAGC
>DCHQ01000035.1:6904-10497 GCA_002314855.1 Lachnospiraceae bacterium UBA1748 | reverse complement strand
GAAGCAGAAGAGGACAATGAATTAGAAGTTATTACAGAAGAGGTAGAAGAAGTGGCAGAAGAAACAGCTATCGTGAAAGAAGAAACAGCTGAGATTACTGAGGAGATATCTATTTCTCCAGTTATTGATGAGCCATACAAGGGTGTTTCTGAGGAAGTAGCAGTTATAGCAACAGGTATGGTTATCAATGGTGATGTATCTTCTGATGGTAATATGGAGCTTCTTGGAACTATCAATGGCAATATTAATATAGCAGGCAAGCTCTGTGTATCAGGCAAGGTTAATGGTAATATTAAGGCCAATGATATATTTGTTGATGGTGCAGAGCTTGAAGGTAATATTGAAACAGCTGAGAGCGTTAAGATTGGTAATGGCTCAGTTATTATTGGTAATATTAAGTCAGCAGCAGCCATCGTGGCTGGAGCTGTAAAAGGTGATATAGATGTTAAGGGACCTGTAATTCTTGATTCTTCAGCTATTATTATGGGTAATATCAAGTCTATGTCAGTACAGATTAATAATGGCGCTGTAGTTGAGGGTATGTGCTCTCAGTGCTATGCTCAGGTTAATCCAACAGATTTCTTTAAGGAATTTGAAAAGTAATCTCAAAAAAAGTGAATTTTTGTAGTATAATATACACATTGATTAATTTTTTTATGAGGTTGTAATAATGAAGAGGATTTTACTTAAGCTTAGTGGCGAAGCATTATCTAATGAAGGTAAGAGATATGATGATTTTATCATCAATGGTATAGCAGAGCAGGTAAAGCGTCTTGTTATGGGAGGCTTTCAGGTTGGTATCGTAATAGGTGGCGGTAACTACTGGAGAGGTAGAAGTAGCGAGAACATCGATAGAACCAAGGCTGACCAGATAGGTATGCTTGCTACTGTTATGAACTGTATATACGTATCAGAAATGTTCAGATCATGTGGCATTGAAACAGAGATTCTTACTCCATTTCAGTGTTCAACATTCACTACACTTTTTTCTAAGGATTTCGCAGTAAAGAGTCTTAATGAAGGCAAGGTTGTATTCTTTGCAGGTGGTACAGGCCATCCATATTTCTCAACAGATACAGGAGTATTGCTCCGTGCTATTGAGGTTGATGCTGATGGTATATATTTGGCCAAGGCAATCGATGGTGTATATGATAGCGACCCTAAGAAGAACCCTGATGCCAAGAAGTATGATGAAGTATCAATAGATGAAGTAATAGCTAAGAATCTTCAGGTAGTTGATATGACAGCTTCTATTTTAGCAAGAGATAATAAGATGCCTATGTGGGTATTTGACCTTACAGAGGAGAATAGTATTATCAATGCTGTATCAGGTACTTTCACAGGAACCAAGGTTACAGTATAATAACATAAGATTATATTTTTAGATTTATTTATAGAAAGAGGGCCAATATGGACGAAAGAGTAAAAGCAATTGATGAAAAGATGACCAAGGCTTATGACTACTTAGTATCTGATCTTGCAACAATCAGAGCTGGTAGAGCTAATCCTCACGTATTAGATAAGGTTAGAGTTGATTATTACGGTACACCAACACCTATTCAGCAGGTTGGTAACGTATCAGTACCTGAACCAAGAATGCTTCAGATAGCTCCATGGGACAAGTCACTTATTAAAGAGATTGAGAAAGCTATTATGTGTTCTGACGTAGGAATTACACCTTCTAACGATGGTGTTGTTGTTAGACTCGTATTCCCAGAGCTTACAGAGGAGCGTCGTAAAGAGCTCGTTAAGGATGTTAAGAAGAAGGGAGAAGAGGGTAAGGTTGTTATCAGAAATCTTCGTAGAGATGGTAATGATGCTTTTAAGAAGCTGGCCAAGGAAGATGTTTCTGAGGATGTTATTAAAGACCTTGAAGACTCACTTCAGAAGATCACTGATAAGTATATGAAGGATATTGATAAGCTTATCGAGGAAAAGAGCCAGGAAATTCTTAAGGTTTAATAAATATAAAAGGACAGGTGAAATTCCTGCCCTTTTTGTATAGTTAAGCTAGATTCGTTTTAAGGAGAATAGATGTGAATATTCCTAAGCATATAGCAGTTATTCTTGACGGTAATGGCAGATGGGCTAAAGCCAAGGGCCTGCCTCGTAATATGGGGCATGTTGAAGGTGCCAAGACTGTAGAGAAGATGTGTGAGATTATGTGGAATAAGGGTGTAGAGTACTTTACTGTATACGCTTTTTCTACCGAAAACTGGAACAGACCTTCTGAAGAGGTTTCATTACTTATGAAGCTTCTTCGTGACTATATGGTTGGCTGTATTAAGAGATCTATGAAGAACAATATGAAGGTTCGTATCATAGGTGATAAGACCAGACTGGATGCTGATATTCAAAAATCAATAGCTGATCTTGAGGAGGCAACCAAGGATAATACAGGACTTAAGTTCACTATCGCCATTAATTATGGTAGCCGTGATGAGATACGCCGAGCAGTTTCAGCTATTGCTGGAGAGGTGGCAAGTGGGGCTATGACTCCATCAGATATTACTGAGCAGGTTATTTCTGATCATCTTGACACAGCTGGATATCCTGATCCTGATTTGCTTATTCGTACTAGCGGAGAACAGAGAGTATCCAATTACTTACTGTGGCAAATAGCATACAGTGAGTTCTATTTTGCAGAGGTATGCTGGCCTGATTTTGATGAGGCTGAGCTTGATAAAGCACTTGCTGCATATAATAACAGAGATAGAAAGTTTGGAGGATTAAAGGTTGGTAACTAGAGTAATTAGCGGAATAGTAGTTGCAGTACTTGCATTTTTATTCTGCTTTTTTGGCGCTCCAATTACTAATATAGGTTTCGGAATAATAGCTCTTATAGGTTATTTGGAGGTTACAAAGGCTCTCGGAATACGTGAGCAGAACAATAAAATAACAGGACTTGAAATAGTGGGACTAATATTTACTGTGGGATTGTATACAGCTTCTATCTTTTTCAGACCGTCAACTAATCAGCTCGTTCAGTTTATGTTATTCACCTTTATTGCTATGATGGTACTGTTTGTATGTAAATTCCCTGAGTATCATATCAATCAGGTTCAGTCAGCATTTTTTGCCTATGTTTATTGTCCAGTGCTTTTATATTTTATGATTCTTATTCGTATTACAGGCGTTGAAAATATAGGATTTGCTGATATTCAGTTCATTCCTTCATTTTCACTGGGCTTTGCTTATATCTGGATGGTATTTGCAATTGCGTGGGGGACTGATACATGTGCTTATTTTGCAGGAGTAACACTAGGTAAGCACAAGCTTTATCCAATACTTAGCCCTAAGAAAACATTTGAGGGCTGCTTTGGTGGAGTGATTGGCGCAGGTTTATTCTCGATATTATTTATGTTTATTTTTAGAAATCATATCGAGTTTAGTACAGGCGGTAGAGTTGTATTTGTTATATTTACAATGCTTGGAAGCGTGCTTAGTCAGGTTGGTGATTTGGCAGCTTCAGGTATTAAGCGTAATTATGGCATCAAAGACTACGGTAATCTTATTCCTGGTCATGGTGGTGTGATGGACAGAGTTGATTCTCTTGTTATTATCGCTTTATATGTATACGCTTTTATGAGCCA
>DCHQ01000035.1:2223-6723 GCA_002314855.1 Lachnospiraceae bacterium UBA1748 | reverse complement strand
CCTAAATATGTTGCTATGTATGATGAGTCTGCAGCAGCTGTATTAAAAGAAAGATTAGTTGACCTTCCAGTTGCTGTGTACAGCGGCATGGATGGTCTTTTAGAGTTGAGCCATAAGGATGATTATGACATACTCCTTACAGCTATAGTAGGTATGATAGGTATCAGACCTACCATAGAAGCAATTAATAGTGGCAAAGATATTGCTTTAGCCAATAAGGAAACACTGGTTACAGCAGGACATATTATTATGCCATTAGCTAAGGAAAAAGGCGTTCAGATACTTCCAGTCGATTCGGAGCATAGTGCTATATTCCAGTCTCTGCAGGGCAATCCTAAAAAGATTAAAAGAATATTATTAACAGCATCAGGTGGCCCATTTAGAGGTAGAACCCGTGATGAAATGAAAGAAGTAACTGTTGCTGATGCACTTAAACATCCTAACTGGTCAATGGGTCGTAAGATTACCATTGATTCAGCGACCATGGTTAATAAGGGTCTTGAAGTTATGGAAGCTAAGTGGCTTTTTGATGTGGATTATGATCAGATACAGGTTGTAGTTCATCCGGAAAGTATACTTCATAGTGCTGTAGAGTATGTTGATGGTGCTGTAATAGGCCAAATGGGTGTTCCAGATATGAAGTTACCTATTCAGTATGCTCTTTATTATCCAGACAGAATGCCTATGCACGGCAATGAGCTGGATTTATTCAAAGTTGGAACCATGAATTTTATGGCGCCTGATATGGACACTTTCTATGGCCTTAAGCTTGCTATTAAGGCAGGCAAGCGTGGAGGTTCACTTCCAACAGTTTATAATGCGGCCAATGAGAGAACTGTAGCACTGTTTTTGGATAATAAGATCAAATTCCTGGAAATAGCAGAGCTTATTGAGAAATGTATGGATAATCACAAAGTGATTGATAATCCAAGCCTTGATGAGATTCTTAATGCTGAGCAGGAAACCTATGATTATATAGATTCGTTACTAGTTTAGTGGGTGGATTAGGTTATTTATGATTTGGAGTATTTTAAGTTTTATAATTATATTCTTTTTGGTTGTTGTGTCCCATGAGTTTGGCCATTTTCTAGTTGGCAGGCTTAATGGAATCGGCGTCGATGAGTTTACAGTGGGTCTTGGACCAGTAATCTTTCGAAAGAAAGGCAAGCATTGCTTATTTACTATAAGACTGTTTCCTATTGGTGGCGCGTGTATTTTCAAGGGAATGGGAGCAAGTGAGAGAGAATTTGAACTGGATGAGAACGGTCTCCCTGTAGACACTAAAGAGGAACCAGAGGCTGCTGATGATAATGACAGCACTGACGAAGCTGATGATACCAAAGAGGCTGGCGAATATCGTGCAATTCCATTTAATGAAGCTCCTGTTTTTGCCAGAATTGCAACAGTTTTTGCAGGACCATTTTTCAATGTTATTCTTGCATTCATCTTTTCGTTAGTACTGTGCTGGTACTGCGGAAGTGATGCTCCTGTTTTAGCTGGTGTAATGGAAGGATATCCAGCTGAAAGCGCTGGTATTCAGGAAGGCGATGTTATTACCAGAATTAATTCACAGCGTATATATGTATGGCGTGAGATTTCTGTAGTGTCATTACTTAATTATGGCAAAACCATAGAAGTAGAGTATGAGCGCGATGGTGAGAGACATGTTACTTCAATTACTCCTAAGTACGATGAAGAAACTGACCGTTACTATATAGGTTTCCAGGGCGGTGCATCACCAGTTGAATGCAATAATATTTCGGTATTTAAGTATGCTCTTATTGAAGTAAGATATTGGCTTATCACCACCTATCGAAGCTTGTTATTCATGTTCTCTGGACATGCAAGTATGGATGATGTGGCAGGACCGGTTGGTATGGCCAACATAATAGATGAAACCATAGAAGAAACCAGTCAGTATGGTTTGTTTATTGTTATTTTGAACCTGATTAATATAGTGGTTTTACTCAGCGTGAACCTGGGTGTACTTAATTTATTACCATTCCCAGCACTTGATGGTGGACGATTATTACTGCTATTTGTTGAAGTGATAATAGGCCGTAAGATATCCGAAGAAAAAGAAGGACTGTTCCATATGATAGGATTTATGATTCTTATGGTCTTTATGGTAGTGGTTCTGTTCAATGATATTATGAGAGTTTTTGGAGGCTGATATGTTCGATAGAAGTCAGACTAAAGTTGTTAATATAGGCGGAGTACTTATAGGTGGAGGCAATCCAATTGCCATTCAGTCAATGTGTAATACTCCTACAGAGAACGTGGAGGCCACAGTTGCTCAGATTTTAAAGCTTGAGGATGCCGGTTGCCAGATTATTCGTTGTACTGCACCTACTATTGAGGCATGTAAGGCTATAGGAGAGATTAAGAAGAGAATTCATATTCCTCTTGTTGCTGATATTCATTTTGATTATAAAATGGCCATTGCAGCCATGGAAAATGGTGCTGATAAAATTCGTATCAACCCTGGTAATATTGGTGGCCGTGAGAAGCTTGAGGCTGTTGTCGCGGTAGCCAAGGAGCGTAATATACCTATTCGAGTTGGTGTTAATAGCGGCTCGCTTGAAAAGGAGCTTGTTGCGAAATACGGTGGTGTAACTGCTAAGGGTATCGTTGAAAGTGCAATCGACAAGGTTCATATGATAGAAGAAGCTGGATATGACAATATGGTGGTTAGTATTAAGTCCAGTGATGTAATGATGTGCGTAGAGGCTCACCGATTAGTTAGCGAAGAGATTAATTATCCTCTTCATGTTGGTATTACAGAGGCGGGTACACTTATCTCCGGTAATATCAAGTCATCTATAGGTCTTGGATTAATCTTAAGTCAGGGTATAGGTGATACTATTAGAGTTAGTCTTACTGGTGATCCTGTAGAAGAGATTAAGTCGGCTAAGCTTATTCTTAGAACTCTTGGGCTTAGAAAGGGCGGCATCGAAGTAGTTAGCTGTCCAACATGTGGTAGAACTAAGATTGATTTAATAGGACTTGCCAATCAGGTTGAGACTATGGTTGCAGGTTATGATCTTGATATTAAAGTCGCAGTTATGGGCTGTGCAGTTAATGGCCCTGGTGAGGCTAAGGAAGCAGACCTTGGCGTTGCTGGTGGTATTGGAGAGGGACTTCTCATTAAAAAGGGCGAGATAATTAAAAAGGTGCCAGAGAGTCAGCTCCTTGGAGTATTAAAAGAGGAACTTGATAATTGGGGTAAGTAGTGATGGACAAGACTTTCAGTGAAGTGTTTGGAAGTCTGGGACTCAAGAATGATACGTTAAAAATGTTTGGTGATATCATCATAAGTCGAGTAGTATTAGCCAATGGGCGTAGGCTTATGAAGGTATATATTATGTATGACAGGCTCATTCCTAAGAGAGATATTATTTCCTTAGAGAATGAGCTTCTTACTAAACTAAGGATGCAGGGCATCACCAAGGTTAGTATTCTTGAGAAATATAATCTTCCAGACAATTATACATTTAAAATATGGTTTGACCGCTATTTTGAGAGTATTGGAGTAGAACTGTCAGAGTTTGATAACATTCTGTACAGTATGTACAAGGACAGTGATTTTACTGGTCACGAGGACGGTACTATCAGTATTGTTATTCCTGACAATATTATTTTCAAAAAGCGTGAGATAGAATTCTGTGATTATATTAGTACCATAGCACATGACCGTTTTGGCTATGATATTCATATCGTTACTGATTACAAAGAACCTAAGGAAAGCAAGTATAGAAAAGAGCAGGAGCACAAATCTGAGCTTTTTATTAGAAAGCTTTCTGGCAAAGATACAAATGAAGATGATGATACTAGACCTAACACCATTGTTACTGACGATGGTGTCATAATTGACGCCGAAACAGGAGAGGTATTATCTGAGCCAGCAGTGGCAGATAATGCATCGGTAGAAAATGCTGGTGTTGGCACATCAGATGCATCTGAAGCTTCTGAAGTAGCCAAGACAGCTGATGAATCTAAGGCAGATAATGCAGCGGACCATAATTCGGATAAGAATCCTGATAAAAAAGAGGCTTCGTCCAAGAAAACTGCTTCATCGGATAATCCATATGAAGGTAAGTATCGTAAGGCAGGCAAGGGCTATAGTGGCAACAAGGTTAAGGGCGGCGGCGATGGCTTTGCAGGCAAGATGGTCAAGAGTGACAATGAGGATGTCCTTTACAACAAGGATTTTGAAGGAACTCATGTTGATTTGTGTGATGTTCAGGAAGAAATGACTGAGCCTATTATCATACGTGGTCAGATAGTTAGCCTTGATGAGAAATATATTGAACGAGTAGATAAGACTATATTCAAGATAGAGATATCTGATTTTACAGATTCCCTAAAAATAAAATTCTTCTTATCCACTGAATATTTGAACGAACTGAAGGGAAAGCTTAAGGTTGGCGATTTTATCACAGCCATGGGTGTTGTTCAGATGGATATTCGTTTTGACCATGAACTTGAAATGAGTTCGGT
>DCHQ01000035.1:0-2084 GCA_002314855.1 Lachnospiraceae bacterium UBA1748 | reverse complement strand
AAAAGATTTGGTCATAAAGCAGTTGCCATTACTGACCATGGTAATGTTCAGGCATTCCCAGTTGCTAATCACTGCGTGAAGCCAGGCGAGGATTTTAAGATTATATATGGCTGCGAAGGTTATCTTGTTAATGATATGCAGGAGCCAGCCACCAATGTTAAGGATCAGGATTTCTCCGGGGACTTTGTTGTTTTCGATATTGAAACGACCGGTTTCTCGTATACTGATGACCGCATTATAGAGATAGGTGCAGTTAAGATTTCGGGAAGTAAGATTGTAGGACGTTTCTCGGAATTTGTTAATCCACTTGTACCTATCCCTCTTAAGATAGAGAAATTAACCAGTATAGATGACTCCATGGTTGCCGGGGCGGATACTATTGATGTGGTATTGCCAAGATTCCTAGAGTTTTGTGAGGGCAGCGTGCTTGTAGCGCACAATGCCAATTTTGATGTTAGCTTTATTAGAGCTAACTGTCAGAGACTTGGTCTTGACTATGACTTTACGCATGTAGACACCATGGGAATATCACGTTTTATTTATAGTGACCAGAAGGCTCATTCCCTTGATGCACTATGTAAGCGTATGAAGCTTGTTAATGAGCATCATCATAGAGCGGTCGACGATGCCGAGGTAACCTCCAAGATATTCCTTAATATGATAACCATGCTTTATGAGCGTGAAATCTATAATCTAAAGGACCTTGTAGAGAAGGGGAAGCTTCCTCCATCGGCCATAGCAAGACTATATATGTATCACATAATTCTTATAGCTAAGAATGAAGTGGGGCGTAGAAATCTTTATACCCTTGTTAGTGAGTCCAATGTTAAGTATTTCAACGTGAGACCTAAGATACCTAAGTCACTCATTATGAAATACCGAGAGGGACTTATTATTGGCAGTGCCTGCGAACGTGGAGAGTTATACAGCGCTATAGTAGAAGGCAAGGATGATGCGACAATATCTGAAATAGTTGATTTTTACGATTATCTTGAGATTCAGCCTCTTGGTAACAATATGTTCCAGATTGAATCCGATAAATTCGAAAACATCAACTCGGTTGAAGATATCAAAAATGTTAATAGAAGGATAATTGAGCTTGGTAAGGCGTATAATAAGCCAGTATGTGCTACCTGTGATGCTCATTTTATAGATCCTGAGGATGCAATATATAGAAGTATAATACTGGCCAGCAAGAAGATGGTAGATGAAGAAGCACCTATGCTTTACTACAGAACTACAGAGGAAATGCTGGCTGAGTTCGAATATCTTGGATCGGATATGGCGTATGAGGTTGTTATAAAGAATACCAATCTTATTGCTGATATGTGTGAATGGATAACACCTGTTAGGCCAGATAAGGCACCTCCTGTTATTGAGGATAGTGATAAGACACTTCGTAAGATTTGCTACAACAAGGCTCATGAAATGTATGGTGATCCACTTCCTGAGATAGTAGAGCAGAGACTTGAGAGAGAGTTGAATTCTATTATTGGTAATGGATACGCCGTTATGTATATTATTGCTCAGAAGCTTGTATGGAAGTCTATGGAGGATGGATACCTGGTTGGTTCCCGAGGATCAGTAGGTTCGAGCTTCGTAGCCACTATGGCAGGAATAACAGAGGTTAATCCATTGTCGCCTCATTACTACTGTACTAACTGCTTCTATAACGATTTCTATTCAGATGAAGTCAAGAAGTACGCCGGAACAGCAGGGTGTGATATGCCACGAAAGGACTGCCCTAACTGTGGTAAGCCTCTTTTTAAGGATGGATTTGATATACCATTTGAGACATTCCTTGGATTCAAGGGCGATAAGGAGCCTGATATTGACCTTAACTTTAGTAATGAATATCAGTCCAAGGCTCATAAATACACTGAGGTAATATTTGGCGCAGGTCAGACCTTCCGAGCTGGAACTATTTCTGGTGTGGCAGAAGAAACTGCGTATGGTCTTGTTAAGCATTATTTTGATGATATAGGCGAGAGTAAACGAGATGGTGAGATTGCCAGAATCAAAAAGGGTGTTATAGGTGTTAAGAAAACTACCGGTCAGCATCCTGGTGGTATTGTAGTATTGCC
>DCHQ01000043.1:5674-5798 GCA_002314855.1 Lachnospiraceae bacterium UBA1748 | reverse complement strand
GAGACAACAGTTATCGTTGATGGTGCTGGTAAGTCTAAGGACATCAAGGCTAGAGCAGAGCAGATTAAGAAGATGATTGAGACATCAACATCTGATTTCGATAAGGAGAAGTTACAGGAAAGAC
>DCHQ01000043.1:0-5596 GCA_002314855.1 Lachnospiraceae bacterium UBA1748 | reverse complement strand
GAGATGAAGGAAGCAAAGCTTCGTATGGAAGATGCTCTTAATGCTACAAGAGCAGCAGTTGAGGAAGGTGTTATCGCAGGTGGTGGATCAGCATACATCCACGCTACAAAGCAGGTTGCTAAGCTTGTTGATACACTTGAGGGAGATGTTAAGACAGGTGCTAAGATCGTACTTAAGGCTCTTGAGGCTCCACTTACACACATCGCTGCTAACGCTGGTCTTGAAGGTTCAGTAATCATCAACAAGGTTAGAGAGTCTAAGGTTGGTACAGGATTTGATGCTCTTAACGAAGTATATGTAGATATGGTTGCCGCAGGTATCCTTGATCCAGCTAAGGTTACAAGAAGCGCACTTCAGAACGCTACTTCAGTTGCAAGCACACTTCTTACAACAGAGTCAGTAGTTGCTACAATCAAGGAAGATACACCAGCTATGCCAGCAGGTGGTGCTCCAGGAATGGGCTACTAATTAGTTCAAAACATTTTGACTAGAGCAAAATTGTGAATTATAATAAAATGCGATAGAGTATTACCTCTGTCGCATTTTTTATTTCTTAAATAAAACATTTGGAGGTTTCTAGCGTTATGAAGGATTTAAAGGATTACGTAGTTACTATACCTGACTTCCCTGAACCAGGTATTATGTTTAGAGATGTTACAAGTGTTATTCAGGATCCTGAAGGACTTAAGCTTGCAATCGATACTATGCAGGACTTAGTTAAGGATTTAGATTTTAATGTTATCGCTGGTGCAGAGTCAAGAGGCTTCATATTTGGTGCTCCTATAGCTTACAACCAGGGTAAGTCATTCGTATTAGTTCGTAAAAAAGGAAAGCTCCCAAGAGAAACAGTAGAGCAGTCTTATGAGCTTGAGTATGGTTCAGCTACCATCGAGATGCATAAGGATGCTGTTAAGCCTGGCGATAAGGTTCTTATTGTTGATGACCTTATGGCAACAGGTGGTACTATTGAAGCTACAATCAAGCTTGTAGAAAAGCTTGGAGCTAAGGTTGCAGGTATCCTTGTTCTTATGGAACTTGCAGGTCTTGAGGGACGTAAGAAACTTGCTGATTATAGAGTTGATAGTGCCATCGTATACGAAGGCAAATAATTTAAATATTACTTGAAGTACTGACTAGTTTAAAAATATACGTCAAAGGATAGAGATTCTATGGACAATATACCACATACCGAAGTCGTAATAGATGACGGTCATATTGAAAAAATAGCAGAATTTCAAGCTCCTGAAGATTTATACAAGGAACTTATTATAAGAGTTAGGAAATACCATCCATCAGGTGATATCTCCTTAATTGATAATGCTTATAAGCTTGCATATGTGTGTCACAAGGACCAGGTAAGAAAGTCTGGTGAGCCTTATATCGTTCATCCACTTTGTGTTGCTATCATACTTGCTGACATGGAGATGGACAAGGAAACTATCGCAGCAGGTATTCTTCATGATGTTGTCGAGGATACTGATATTACAATTGAGGAAATAATCGATCAGTTCGGACCTGATGTTGCTCACCTTGTAGACGGTGTTACTAAGCTCCAGAATATCCATTTATCAGGTAATGGTAATGAGAAACCTGACAGACTTGAGATGCAGGCTGAGAATCTTCGTAAGATGTTTCTTGCTATGGCTAGGGATATCAGAGTTATTATTATCAAGCTTGCTGACCGTCTTCACAACATGCGTACACTTAAGTATCAGAAGCCAGAAAGTCAGCTTCGTATTGCCCGTGAAACACTGGAGATATACTCGCCTATAGCTCAGCGTCTTGGTATTTCCAAGATTAAGGTTGAGCTCGATGACTTGTCGCTTAAGTATCTTGAGACAGATGTATATAGAGACTTAGTTGAGAAGATCCAGGTAAGAAAGAGTGTTCGTGAGAAGTACGTTCAGAGTATTGTCGATGAAGTAAGCTTCCATATAAAGAATGCCGGTATCAAGGCTGAGATAGATGGCCGTGTTAAGCATTTCTTTAGTATATATAAGAAAATGAAGAACCAGAACAAGACTATTGATCAGATTTATGACTTGTTCGCTGTTCGTGTAATAGTTGATTCAGTAAAGGACTGTTATGCAGTACTTGGTGTTATCCATGAGATGTACAAGCCAATACCTGGACGTTTCAAGGATTATATTTCAACACCTAAGCCTAATATGTATCAGTCACTTCATACAACTCTTATGGGTACTAATGGTACTCCATTTGAGATACAGATTCGTACCTACGACATGCATAAGACTGCTGAGTATGGTATCGCTGCTCATTGGAAGTATAAGGAAGCTTCCGATGGTAAGAAGGTTGAAGCAGGTGAGGAAGAAAAGCTTGCATGGCTTCGTCAGATCCTTGAGTGGCAGCAGGATATGTCTGATAACCAGGAGTTCATGAAGATACTTAAGAGTGATCTTAACCTGTACTCCGATGATGTATACTGTTTCACACCAACAGGTGATGTTAAGAACCTGCCTTTTGGCTCAACTCCTATTGACTTTGCCTACAGTATTCATTCAGCTGTTGGTAACAAGATGATAGGTGCCAGAGTTAATGGTAAGCTGGTTCCTATTAACTATGAGATTAAAAATGGTGACTACATTGAGGTACTTACTTCCCAGAATTCCAAGGGACCAAGTAGAGACTGGCTCAGTGTTGTTAAGAGTGCTCAGGCGCGTAATAAGATTAATCAGTGGTTCAAGAATGAGTATAAGGAAGATAATGTAACTCGTGGTAAGGAACTTATGGCTGCATACTGCAAGACTAAGGGACTTAATATTTCAGAGCTTACAAGTACTCATTATCAGGAAATCATGCTTTCAAAGTATGGCTTCAAGGACTGGGATTCACTGGTAGCAGCCATTGGTCATGGTGCTCTTAAAGAAGGTCAGGTTATTAACCGTATTCTTGAGTGTTATGAGAAAGAGCATAAGGAGAAGGTTACTGATGAGCAGGTACTTGAGCTTGTTCATGAGAATTCTGAAAGTAAACTGATACTTCCTAAGGCCAAGGCTAATAACGGTATTATTGTTAAGGGCATAAGCGGCGTTGCAATCCGTTTCATGAGATGTTGTAACCCACTTCCTGGCGATGAAATCGTGGGCTTTGTTACAAGAGGACGTGGAGTATCTATTCATAGAACTGACTGTATCAATGTTATAACTATGCCAGAGATAGAGAGGGCAAGACTTATTGAAGCTGACTGGGATGTTGAGTCTCCAGTTGCTGCTGAGAAGTATGTTGTTGAAATCACTATCTATGCTAATCATAGAAGAGGACTTATATCTGATGCATCCAAGGTATTTATGGATAGCAATATTGATATTATGTCCATGAATACTAAAACCAATAAGCAGGGTGTTGATACCATTAATATTTCATTTGAGGTATCAAGCCGTGATCAGTTCAGTAAGACAGTAGAGAAAATAAGACAAATCGAGGGCGTTGTAGATATTGACCGAAATGGTCAGTAGCAAAAACCCCGTATTTAGAGGTGTTTATGGCAGAACTTAAGATAGGCAAGATAACTATGGGTATGTGTATGACCAACTGCTACTTCCTTTACAGAGAAGGCAGTAAGGATATTGTATTCATTGATCCTGCCGCTCAGGGTAAGCATATATATGACAAGCTTACGGAGAATGGATTTACTATTAAAGCTATCCTTATAACTCATGGTCATTTTGATCATATTATGGGTGCAGATGAGCTTCGAAAGTTAGCAGGTGTTAAGATATATGCGCCAGCAGCTGACAAGGTTCTTCTTCAGGATGCGTATGTGAATTACTCTGCTCAGTGGGCTAAGCCTTATACACTTGAGGCTGATGTACTTTTTGAAGATGGAGATATCATTGATCTTGGTGATTTATCTTGTAAGGTAATATCAACTCCTGGTCATACTATTGGAAGCAGTTGTTTTTACTTCGAAGAAGATAAAATTCTTATTAGTGGCGATACACTGTTCGAGGATTCTGTTGGACGTACAGACCTTCCTACAGGTTCTATGAGTAAGCTGGTTCGCTCTATTAAGGAGAAGCTGTTTGTACTGCCTGATGATGTTAAGGTATATCCTGGTCATGGTGGATTTACTGATATCGGACATGAGAAGATGTATAATCCTTGTGTTTAAGATTTATAAGTATTGATTCTAGGCCCCGGTCATGATGGCTGGGGTTTTTATTTTAGAAATGCGATTAATGTTGAAAGAGTATAGTTATGATAAAGACTTCGATTAACAGACATGATATACAATATTATCTTTATGCAATGGCTAAAGCCTTTTATCCTAAGGCAGTAGTAGAAGCTCCTGATACAGCTGAGCACAACAGACTTTCGGATGATGAAGATAAGTCAGAGGATATTTTTTGCTGTGTGCTTTCAGATAGTCATATGACTGTAAATATCAGTAAGGGTATATGGCTTAATAAAGATTATAGCCAGGTATTTGATTTATCTATTCCGGGTGAAGCATCAGCACTTACTGATGATAGCTGTAAGGATGAGATTCGCGGAATTATCTATGATGTCTTTTCTATGATATCTGGAAAGAAGCTTCCATGGGGGAATCTTACTGGCATTAGACCAACCAAGCTTTATCTAAACAAGCTTCTTGATGAGGCGAAAAAAACAGAATCGGATTATTCTGATGAAAGCGTGGTAAATACTGTTATAGGTCGCATGCGTGATATTCACCGGGTTGGTGATGAGAAGGGCGCTCTCGCAGCGGAGATTGCAGTTAGGGAGCAGAAGCTTCTCGACTCACTTAGTGGCAGCAAGGGCTATAGCGTGTATATAGGTATTCCATTCTGCCCTTCAACATGCCTGTATTGTTCATTTACATCGAATCCTATTTTTTCTTATAAAGATATGATAGGTGATTATATCGAGGCTGTTCGTAAGGAACTTGTGAATACAAGTGAGCTTATGAAGGATTATATACTTGATACCATCTATATAGGTGGCGGTACTCCTACAACTCTTGAGCCTGAGCAGCTTGATACTTTGCTTGGGTATATAGTGGATATACTTCCGATGGAACATGTCAGAGAGTTTACAGTGGAGGCAGGCAGACCAGACAGCATTACAAGGGAAAAGCTTGAGGTGCTTCGTAAATATCCTGTTAGCCGTATATCAGTTAATCCACAGACAATGAGTGACAAGACCCTTAAGTTTATAGGTAGAAATCATACAGTAGGGCAGCTAAAGGATGTCTATGCCATGGCAAGAGAGCTTGGCTTTGACAATATCAATATGGACATCATACTTGGTCTTCCAGGTGAAGAGAAGGAAGATATAGTTAATACTATAGAAGAAATAAAGGCCATGGCGCCTGATTCTCTTACAGTTCACTCACTTGCGATAAAGAGAGCATCAAGACTTAAGCAGGTCATGGATGAAAAGGGTGTAAGTCAGATGGATACAGATGAAGCTATGGACATAGCAGCTAGAGGTGCCATCGAGATGGGACTTCATCCGTACTATCTCTATAGACAGAAAGAGATGGCAGGCAATCTTGAGAATACTGGATTCGCCAGAGATGGTAAGTACGGCCTATATAATATACTTATGATGGAGGAAGTCCAAAGTATAGTGG
>DCHQ01000081.1 GCA_002314855.1 Lachnospiraceae bacterium UBA1748 | reverse complement strand
TCCACTTTTATAAGTATAATGCACACAGATTATATAAATGGAGATATTACAACATTAAAAGCTATAACGTTTTTTTGATTTTGCACACAAAAAAGGAGATGCTCATCGCATCTCCTTTTGTCTATAATAATTCTTTTAATTCATCTGGCGTAAATTCATAATCAGAGTTACAGAAATCACAATGAACATTGATTGGCTGTGCATCCTCTATCATACTATTTAGTTCATCCTTACCAAGTGAAGCAAGTGCTCTAGATACGCGTTCTTTGCTACATGAACAATAGAATGATGGCTCTACCTCATCAACAACCTCAGGATCAAGGCCTTCAAGTAATATTCCAAGAATATCCTCCAGGCTTTTACCTTCACCTAAAAGGTTCGTAACACTGGTAACCTTACTAAGATTAGCCTCTAGCTTATCTATAACCTCGTCAGTTGCAAATGGCATAAGCTGAATCATAAAACCGCCTGCATACTTTACCGAGTAATCTGTATCAACTAATACGCCAAGTCCTATGGATGAAGGAACCTGTTCTGATACCATGTAGTAATAAGTAAGATCCTCAGCTATCTCACCTGATACAAGCTCTGTAGTACCTACATAAGGCTCTTTAAGTCCCATATCCTTAATAACTGTGAGAACACCAACACCAAGTGCTCCTGAAACATCTAGCTTCCCATTTGGCTTAAGAGGTATATCTACAATATTCTCAGCTGAGTAGCCTTTAACACGGCCCTGATAATCAGCTGTAACCATGATATGACCAATAGGTCCACTACCATCAATCTTTATAGTAAGTAGATCACTTTCACTCTTCTGAGTAATACCCATAATAGCACCTGCAGTAAGAAGTCTGCCTAGCGCTGCGGTTACTACTGGACTAGTATGATGTTTAGTATATGCTGTATTCACCAGTTCTCTGGTATCTGCTACAAACGCTCTTATCATTGAGTCTGCAGCAGTCGCTCTAATTATTCTGTCGCTCATTTTATACTCCATCAAGCATTCTTATGAGACCATCTCTATCATTTGTAAATCTACTAGCTGTAAGTCTATCAACCTGACCAGAACTAATAAGTCTCTTAAGATCAGTATTAAGTGTATGCATACCCATTGATGCATTGGACTGAATAGTACTCTGAATCTGGTTAGTCTTATTCTCACGAATAAGGTTAGCAATAGCAGGATTCATAACCATTGTCTCTGTTGCTACAACTCGGCCTGTACCGTCCTGAAGTGGAAGAAGCTGCTGTGATACAACACCATAAAGGATTGTAGAAAGCTGAATACGAAGCTGATCTCTTCCTTCAAGTGGACAACCATCGATAATACGGTCAATTGTCTGAGCTGCACTAGTAGTATGTAAAGTAGAGAAAACAAGATGTCCTGTTTCAGCAGCAGTAATAGCTGCACGAATTGTCTCATAGTCTCTCATCTCACCAACGAGAATAATATCTGGATCCTCTCGGAGTGAAGAACGAAGAGCTGTTGCATAATCGCTAACATCCTTTCCGAGCTCTCTCTGATGAATCATAGCAAGCTTATGATTATAAATATACTCAATAGGATCCTCTACTGTCATGATATGACATGGACGTGACTTATTGATGTAATCAATCATTGATGCAAGTGTTGTTGTCTTACCACTACCTGTTGGACCTGTAATAAGTACAAGACCTCTTGGAAGCTGACAGAAGCTTTCAATAACTTCTGGAAGCTGAAGTGTGTGAAAGTCTGGAATATCTTCGTTAAGAAGACGAATAGATGCTGCAAGGTTGTTTCTCTGATGATAGATATTAACACGAATACGAACCTTACCATCCTGGCAGAATCTTGCGAAGTCTAGATCCTTACCTGAATCAGCAAGAGCTATCTGCTCTGGTGTCATCAACTCCTCAATAAGAGCTCTGGCCTCAGCCATTGTAGGCTCTGGATTGATGATCTGAAGTGTACCGAATCGACGTACAGCCAGGTGTGTACCTACTGTAATATGAATATCGGAACACTCATTGACAATTGCATAATTAAGTAACTCATCAAAAGTCATTATGTTTCCTCCCCAATAATTACATGAAAATAAAGTAATACATCAACATTTAGATTTTACCAAAATAGGAAGAATAATAAAAGAGAAAAAAAAAGGAATCCATCTCTGGATTCCTAGCAGGGGATGAGAGAATCGAACTCCCACCAAAAGTTTTGGAGACTCCTATCATACCATTTGACCAATCCCCTATTCAGTTATGTTGAAACACGCTCAACAATTAGATATATTAGCATACTGCCAAGTAAAATGCAAGTTATTTTTCCAATTTACTTGGCAGCAGTTTATATTTAGCCAAGAAGATTTCTGATAAGCTCTTTTCCTCTAGGAGTAAGAACTGATTCTGGATGATATTGAACTCCATATACTTTATTCACTGGGTCCTCAACACTCATAATCTCGCCATCGTCAGCTCTACCTGTAACTATAAGTTCCTCAGGAAGAGTATCCTCCACAACTGATAATGAATGATATCTTGCTACTAAGATCTCACTGTTCTCATTATCCATACCCTTATAGAGCTTGCTAGTGCCATCAATTTTAACTGTACTTGTCTTTCCATGCATAAGTCTTGACGCATAAGATACTGTGGCACCATAAGCCTCACATATAGCCTGGTGACCGAGGCATACTCCAAATACTGGAATCTTGCCCTTGAAATACTTAACAGCCTCCACGCACACACCTGCATCAGATGGCTTACCTGGGCCTGGGCTTATTACTATTATTTCTGGCTTTAGAGCTTCTATTTCCTGAAGTGTAAGTTCATCATTTCTAATAACCTTAATATCAGGATTAACACCACCTATAAGCTGATATAAGTTATATGAAAAGCTATCGTAATTATCTATCAGTAATATCATTGTCAATACCTCCTTCTGCTTCTGTAACAGACTTAACAACTGCCTTGGCCTTATTAATACACTCTCTGTATTCATTCTCTGGAACAGAATCTGCAACGATACCTGCACCACTTCTTATGAACACCTTGCCATTCTTGGCAAATGCAAGTCTGATAGCAATACATGTATCAAGGTTACCTGTGAAATCAATATATCCTATGGCACCACCATATATTCCACGCTTGTTATCTTCAAGCTCATTGATTATCTCGCAGGCACGAAGCTTAGGTGCTCCTGAAAGTGTACCAGCTGGAAGTATTGAATCAACTGCGTCAATGGCATCTCTTCCCTCTGCTATCTGACCTCGTACAGTTGAACCGATATGCATTACGTGAGAGTATCTTTCTATTTCCATATACTTCTCAACTTCTACAGTTCCAATTGCACTAATCTTTCCAATATCATTTCTTCCAAGGTCAACAAGCATGTTATGCTCTGACTTCTCTTTTTCATCGGCAAGAAGTTCCTTCTCTAATGCCTTGTCTTCAGCATCATCCTTACCACGTGGTCTTGTTCCAGCAAGTGGGAATGTATGAAGTACTCCATCCTCAAGCTTAACAAGTGTCTCTGGTGATGCTCCTGCTATCTCAACATCATCAGATGAGAAGTAGAACATATAAGGAGAAGGATTAACCATTCTGAGTTTTCTATATGTGTCAAATAAGCTTCCTTCAATATTTGCCATCATTCTGTTAGATAATACAACCTGGAAAATATCACCCTCATGAATATAGTGCTTAGCCTTGTTAACCATTTCACAATACTGCTCTTCATTAAAGAGTGGTGTGAAGTCTGATAAGAGCTTTAATGGCTGAATCTTGGCCTTCTCGCCTTCTCTAAGAAGTCTTGCAATATCAGCTGTTTCCTTTAAGGCTCTGTTATATTCTGTCTCAATATCATCGGCCTTGATATTAACGATAATATGAATTTCCTGCTTAAGATTATCAAATGCAATAACCTTATCGAAAAGCATAAGATCTACATCCTTAAATGACTCCTCATCCTTAGCTGTAATCTTAAGACTAGGTTCTGCATACTTTATATAATCATATGAGAAATAACCAACAAGACCACCTGTGAAGCTAGGCATACCTGGAATTCTCACTGATTTATTCTCAGCTAAAATCTGTCTAATATAATCACCTGGATGATCTACATGCTGAGTAATAGTCATGCCCGACTTAACAGTAAGCTCATGATCAATACATGTAAGCTCAAGCTTAGGATCATATCCAAGAAATGTATATCTTCCCCACTGCTTAGCATCCTCAACACTTTCAAGCATAAAGCAGTGCTTACTAACGTTTTTCAAAATTCTCATAACTTCGATAGGAGTTGTGTAATCCGATGGAACACTCTTCATAACCGGTATTACCTTGTATTCCCCACTCGCTGCTAATCTCTTAGCTTCATTAATATCTGGTGTTATCATGTTTTTCTCCTTTCACAATAAAGAAACCCTGGCAAACAAAAAAATGTTTGCCAGGGACGATAAATCAAAAATCGCGGTGCCACCCTGCTTCATCTATATAATAGATGCTCTCATTGAATGCTATCACATTCTTGACCACTTTCGTAGATCGTCACGCTGCCATTTACTAAGAACTAAATCTTTCAGATTTACTCTTTTCCCTGCAGACCTCAGTGGCCCATATCACAACCTGTCACTATCCGAATCACACCATCTCGGACTCTCTCTTAGCTCATCAATCATGCCTCTTCCACATCATCGGTTTAAATATTCTATTAGTCAAAATATAATATTATTATTCAAAAAATGCAAGTCTTTTTTTATAGCTATTAATATTTATATTTTATCTACGCCATCGCATTTTTCTATTTTATCAATTGACCCATCTTCATTGTATGTGAACTCAGCCACACACACACTTCTATGGAAAAGACTTCCACCTGGAAGCTCATCTGTATGATAGAAAAGATACGAATGACCTTTGAAATCTGTAATGCCCGGATGATTAGTAAAGCAAGGGCCTGCATCCATTAATACCCCACCATATTTCCAAGGTCCTGTTGGCCCCTCTGATGTTGAGTAAGCGAAATGCTCATTATTACCCTCGCCCTCTGCAAACGCAGCATATACCATATAATAGAGCCCATTTCTCTTATAGAACCAAGGTCCCTCACCGTAGGTTGTTCCAGTCATATGACCGCCCTTAGCAAATGATTCCTCAGTCATAGGTATCTTCACAATACCAACCTCCTGATTATATGAAATCATATCTTCATTTAAGAGAACATATCGAAGCTCTGGATTACCAAAATAAAGATAGGCTTGTCCATCATCATCAATAAATACAGTAGGATCAATATCATTCCAGTCCCCTTCATCAACAAGAGGATAACCAAGATCTTTATATGGACCTTCTGGCTTATCAGAAATACCAACGGCTATAGCCATACCACCATCCTTCTTATGAACAGGACAATACAAATAGAACTTGCCACCACGCTCTACTGCCTGTGGAGCCCACGCTCTATCATCAGCCCACTCAATATCATCCAGTGAAAATATGGTTCCGTGGTCTGTCCAATTTACCATATCCTTGGTAGAGTAACATTTCCAGTCAAACATTGTATAAAAATCATTAACAAGCTCATCCTCATCATGAGTTGTATAAAGATACAATGTATCACCATAAACCATAGGTGCTGGATCAGCTGTATAAATATTTTTAATAATAGGATTTGTGCTTCTTGTAATCTCACTCATGAATGTATCTCCTTCCTATTGCTGATTCTTATTCCAATATAATAAACAAGCTGAGTC
Source organism: Lachnospiraceae bacterium UBA1748 (assembly GCA_002314855.1). Classification (GTDB taxonomy): domain Bacteria; phylum Bacillota; class Clostridia; order Lachnospirales; family Lachnospiraceae; genus NK4A136. The sequence goes on along the minus strand of DCHQ01000081.1, from coordinate 9,549 downwards.
TTTATCCATTCCACACTTTTTATAAAATGGCAGATTATGTTCTATACTGATTAACTGAACAATTTTGATGCCCTTTTCTAAAAGAACCTTATTCATTTCCTCTAGAAGTGACTTTCCGATACCCTGCTTTTTCTTTTCTGGTATTACAAATAACTCAGAAATAAAGAAAAAGTCTTCGTCGGCATATGGATCAACATATCCAAGTGCACCACCTATTATTTGACCATTATCAACTGCAGCTATTCCTAATGCTTCAAAGTTTCCTAATATCGCTTTAACCCTTCTAAGAGCTTTATCTTTATTCCAGTTTTCAAACCAAGGCTCTTCAGAATAAGCCTTAGACATGGCATTTGCAAGTGCCTCAATGTCATCATTATTTACAACTCTATATTCCATTATTTTATAATCACTCCTTTATATCCTAACAATCACTTTTCTTGTATGCTGTCTACATATTTCGAAAGCTTAGAATATCCCAAATCTTTATAACTAAAATGCTTATACTTTTGGCTAAGGCCTTTACCAATCTTAGCAAGGTCAGTTCCTGCAGCCAGCTGTTCAAGGATGTATTTATTAACCTTTGCTATATTATCAGCATCCTCTTTACGCTCTTCTCTTGAAATATAAGCAGAGCTTCCGTCCTGGTTAATATGAAACTTAGTCTTTTCTTCTATGAACTTGGTGAATTTTGAGTAACCATAGTTACGTTCATCAAAATCAGGGAAACTTCTCTGAAGCTGACTCTTAAGTGATCCAAGGTACGCCTTTTCATTCTTATTCTCTGCTTCCTGAAGTAGAACGTTAATCTGCTGCTTAATATCCTTAAGTGGAGTAATACTACTTTCAGCATCATCCTCAGTACTATCGTTGCTATCATCCTCGATTCGATCCAGGAACTTATACTCATTACAGGTCTGTACAAAGAAACGAGAGGCCTGTGTTTTACCCATACCTATTACAAACTTACCAGCCTCACGAAGCTTTGTTACAAGCCTTGTAAAATCGCTATCTGAAGAAACTATGCAAAAGCCATCAACATTGCCAGAATAAAGAATATCCATGGCATCAATAACAAGCATAATGTCAGCAGCATTCTTCCCTGAAGTATATATTGGCTGATGGATAGGAACTATAGCATACTCCATACCCTTCTTCTGCCAATCTGAAAGTCGTCCGCTTGAAAAGTCACCATACATTCTCTTGATAGTAACATCCCCGTATTTCTTAATCTCGGCGATAATTGTATCAAGATAATTTTTACTGGTGTTTTCAACATCTATTAATAGTGCTATCTTTTTCTCATCCATAGCCAGTCTCCTATCATTTTAAACGCTACAAATATTACTAACCTTGCCGATTGATACGTAGTTATCCAGTATTGCTCTAAGATCAGACCCTTCCTCTGCCTCATACCGCCTTACACCAACTACCATATATGAGGTTCTGCCATTTTCAAGCATGGTCTCATCATAATGATCGTCATAAAAATCGGATACCGACACTGTTCTGTCCCTTAGTATCCCCTTACATTCTGCTGCATTACAGCCTGGGAAATTCACATTCCATATCTGATTATTTCCAAGAGGTTTATCAAGAAGCTCCGCCATTATCTCTCTCAAATATTTATCCGCCACAGAATGATCCGGATCAAAATTCTCCGAAAAAGCTATTGTATGAACCTTCTGAAAAGCCGCTTCAAACGCAGCCCCAGCAGTTGCAGAATATTGAATATCAGACGCCATATTGTAGCCATAGTTAATTCCCGAAAATACATGATTAGGTTTCCCAGGCACAATATTTCTTACTCCGATTCTTACACAGTCCGCTGGTGTCCCAGTACATGCATAAGCCTTAACTCCCGCAACTGGGAAATCAACCTCCCATGCTTCGATTGGATGTCTAAGAGTAATACTATGCGACATAGCGCTACGCTGACTGTCTGGTGCAACTACCCACACATCACCAAACTCCCTAGCACACCTCGCCAGCCTAATAATTCCATCTGCATCTATTCCGTCATCATTTGTTATAAGTATCTTCCTGTTCATAAGCCCCTCTCTTAAAAAGGCAAATGTATAAATCGACAGACTCATACATTTGCCACTTAGTATTGAAATTTTAAATTATTTCTTATCATACGGCTCAGGTTCAACATTTGGTGTCTTATCTAAAACCGCTTCTAATTTATCTTTACTTCCCTGTTCAGCCTTCTCTTTTAAAACTTTTTTTGCATTTTTTCCAGCTATAACCCTCATGATGCCATCACATATAAGCTTAAATATTAATCCAAGCACTATAGTAGCTGCAAAGACACATATAAAGAATATAATGCAGTTTGAATGATATGGCTTTACTATCGAATTACCAGCCTTGCCGTATAACAAGAATCTGAATATCTGAAGAGCCATTAAATTCATGAGGTAAGTATCAAGCGATATCTTCCCGAAAAATTTAGTAACAGGATTTACTGTATGGAACTTCATCATAATCATGAATATCAGAATCACAAACAGTACCACCTCCGGCATCTGACAAAATAGTGTGATTACCTTTTTCATAATCTCTGGATCTTTAGCATTAGGATTCCACTCTATAGTCCAATACCCAAATTTAAACTGTGCAAAACCTGATAATATACGTGCTCCAAAATAAAGAACTACGACAACTATTAACTTAAGCGGATACAGCTTCTTCATAAACTTGACTATAGCCTGTTCACTATTGGCAAATATCATACCGATAAGAAAAGCTATTGGTGAGTTAACCCACCACTCTCCTGAGAACAGAAGCATCTTTTCATGCATCCACCACTTAGCATTATCAAAAGCACCCATCTTCCACCACAGGCCTTTCTTAGCCCACCATGCAAAATGACCATTCACACAGAATACCATTCCAAGGAATATGATGAATATAAACATCATAAAAAGCTTAGGTGCTCTGCCCTTGCCTGTATCTTTTCTAAACAAAATGAAAAATACAAGATACAGCAAAAACAGTATAACTGGATACCATGCATATTCATTCATCATAGTAAGTCCAAGAAGTCCAGTTACGATCTGAGCTGGTGGCATCTTTTCCTTACAGATAAAGAATCTAAAGATAAAATATAATAATGCACTCACATAATACGGAACAAGAATAACAGGTAATCTTTTCTTCAGAAAACCATTCATATAGCCTGGCTTAGTGTCAAGATTTTTAATAAGTCCATATCCTGAACAGAAGAAGAAAATCGCTACAAAGAAATAACCTGCATTCACGAAAAAGCTAAGCTCTTTACACTGCTGGAACAAAGCTTCCTGCGATATATGATGTAAGATTACTCCTATAGCTGCCAATCCTCGAAGGGACTTGGTTACTTCAAGACTCATAAAGTCATCATGAAATCCATCAGATGTTTTTTTCTTTGTGGCAATCTTTCCACCCCACACTAGTAGAACTAGTAATACAATATACACCGCATACGTCAATAACGGCATCATCTTAAAATTCATATAATCCCCCACACAATTTAGTTCTGGCCATAATATGCATTAGCGCCATGCTTTCTAAAGTAATGCTTGTCCTGGAGTTCCTGTGGAGCTGGAGCAATATCCTTGTTAATTGTCTCAGCTCTGTATGCCATCTTGGCAACCTCTTCCATAACAACAGCATTGTGTACTGCCTCATGAGCGTCTTTGCCCCATGAGAAAGGTCCGTGATTCTTGCAGAGTACTCCAGGTACTGCTACAACATCCTTGTTCATCTTCTTGAATGAATCAGCAATAAGAAGACCTGTATTCTTCTCGTAAGCATCCTCTATCTCGTCCTTAGTAAGGCATCTTACACATGGAATATCTCCATAGAAATAATCTGCATGTGTTGTACCATAGCAAGGAATATCTCTACCAGCCTGTGCCCAGCTTGTAGCATATGAAGAGTGTGTATGTACTACACCACCAATTTCAGGGAATGCCTTGTAGAGTTCAAGATGGGTAGGTGTATCAGAACTTGGTCTGTACTTACCTTCCACAACGTTACCTTCCATATCTACTACTACCATATCCTCTGGAGTAAGCTTATCATACTCAACACCACTTGGCTTGATTACAAAATACTTACGCTCAGCATCGATTGCACTTACATTACCCCATGTAAATGTTACTAAACCATACTTTGGAAGCATCATATTAGCTTCATATACTTCTTTTTTTAATTCTTCTAACATTTTATTCACTCCTAATTATAAAATCTCTACAGCCTTCTTCTCGATGGCAAGACCAGCCTTGTATACTTCCATAAACTTATCAAAGCCCTGAACTTCTTCATCTGTTGCTCTGAGGCTGCTGCCCTTCATATCTGCAAAGATCTTGTTCTTAAGGTAATCGCCAAGCTTCTCACCTTCAGCCTTATTAACCATGTAACCAGCAAGAAGTGCACATCCCCATGCGCCACCTTCTCCTGCTGTCTGCATAACTGAGATAGGTGCATTACAAGCTGCTGCTGCAAGTCTCTGACCTACGCCCTCTGTCTTGAAGTATCCACCATGACCAAAGAGCTCATCAACCTTAACGCCCTCTTCCTTAAGCATAAGATCAAGTCCTACCTTAAGAGTTGCAAATGCTGAGTAAAGCTGTACTCTCATGAAGTTACCAAGATTAAATGCTGCATCTGCCTTTCTTGCAAAAAGAAGTGCACCTTCATCAAATCCTGTCACAGGCTCTCCCGAAGTATAGTTATATGCAAGTAATCCACCACAGTCAGGAGTACCATCAAGCGCCTTAGTATAAAGCTTTGTGAAGAGATCATTCATATCAACCTTCATACCGAAGACTTCAGTTACTTCCTTAAAGAGGTTAACCCATGCATTAATCTCTGAAGTACAGTTATTACAATGTACCATACCAACTAAAGCTCCGTCTGGAGTAGTAACTAAGTCGATTTCTGGATATACCTTAGAAAGCTCTTTCTCAAGAACTACCATTGCGAAAATACTTGTACCAGCTGAAATATTACCTGTACGAACACCCACGCTGTTAGTAGCTGCCATACCTGTACCTGCATCACCTTCTGGAGGACACATAGGAATACCAGCCTGAAGCTTTCCTGATACATCAAGAAGCTTAGCACCTTCTGCTGTAAGAGTTCCTGCATTTTCACCAGCAACAAGTACCTTAGGGATAATCTGACCAAGCTTCCATCCCATGCCTTCTGCTGCCACAAGATTATCAAACTTAGCTACCATAGTAGCATCATAGTCGCTTGTATTCATATCAATTGGGAACATACCAGAAGCATCGCCGATACCAAGTACCTTCTCGCCTGTAAGCTTCCAGTGTACGTAACCTGCAAGTGTTGTAAAGAATGCTACGTCTCCCACATGCTCTTCTTTATTAAGAACTGCCTGATAAAGGTGTGAAATACTCCATCTCTGAGGTATGTTGTAATTAAACTCTGCTGTAAGCTTCTTAGAAGCCTCTTCTGTGATTGTATTTCTCCATGTTCTAAATGGAACGAGTAGCTCATCATTCTTATCAAATGCAAGATATCCATGCATCATAGCTGAAAAACCAATGGCTGCAAAGCTTGTAAGCTCCACGCCATACTGATTCTTAACGTCCTTTACAAGATCGCTATAACAGTCCTGAAGACCTGTCCAGATATCATCAAGAGTGTAAGTCCATACACCGTTTTCAAGTCTATTCTCCCATCCATGTCCACCTGAAGCAAGAACTGCACCCTTGTCATCAGTAAGAACTGCCTTGATTCTTGTTGAACCAAATTCGATACCGAGGATTCCCTTACCCTCTGCAATAAGCTGTTTTACGTCCATTATTAATTCTCCTTTGTATTTGCTTTTATTAACCCTTTACTCTTCTCTTGTTTTTTTATATTTATGGTATCTCAGGTGTCCAATATACCTGCTGATATATATCTGTGAACTTATATGTTGCTTTTACCACTGCGTCACTTGGAAGTTCAAGATATCCAATTTCCATATCATCACTTACAGTAATAGTATCGCCAAGATAGTAGCTATCGAGATAAGTACCATCATATGAATAGTAATCACAAATAAAGTCTATCTTGTCACCAGCATTAAGTTCAGTAACATTCTTGGCAATAGCTTCTGTTTCGCCATTGTTGTAATCAGTATTGGCACCAACAAGATATCCATCAGGATGCTCATTATCAAATACTACAAGAAGACGAACTCTTTCACCATTAAGATATGCTGGTACATAAGAAGTTATGGTTGTCACTCCATCACTTTCTATTGTATCAAGATGATAGAAAGCAACTACCTGACCATCAATACCAAACCATGTCATATCATATTCACCAATAAGCTGACCATCATCATCAAGATCAAACACGTTATCAACACCAAGATCGATATAACCCTCTCCATCATCATAGAACACATTAAGTTCAAGATCTGTTACAAGGCTCCACTGATCTTCTGGAAGTGTCATTTTATATGTGTTGCCATCCATTAACCAAATAAGGTTATCTGCGTTAAATGAATTGGCTGCAATATATGCGTCCTGATCATCCTGGCTCATTGCTCGACCACTTGCAAGAGATGCAAGGGTACCTAAATCAATGCTGCCATCTCCAAGACCTGAAATAATCATTTGACCAAGAATTCCACCAAGGTTACCACTAACGTTAGGCGCAGAATATGATGATGAAGCTGTCACCTGACCATTAGCCTCAAGACTCGCGAACTCCTGGATACACTTAGAGTACTCATCATCCATACCAATTGACTGATATGTATTAACAACCTGTGGCACCTTACCTGCCTTCTTATATGGGAAGTAAATAGAAAGACCATATGCATTAGTCATATTAGTAGAAGTTCTATTATACTTAACACATCCCTTAAGAGCATCTGCAAGCTCTTCTCCTGACTTAGTATCAAGATTCATTGCAAAATCAACGAGGTCAACCTGATCAATGTTGGATGATCTGGCAAACTCTCTTGCTCCATTACGAGCTGTTGATACTGCCTTGTAGTCGTTATTCTGAATCATAGAATTAGTGTCCTTGGCAAACTCACTAAGCTCGCTAGGAACTGTGGCCTCTAATTCTGCAAGGTCAACAACTGAAAGTGTTGTCTGCTGTCCCTGACATTTCTGTGCACATACATCTACGAAATCATCAACAATATTTTTACCAATCTCAATTGTTGCCATTGAAGTATCATTCGAAAGCTTTGTAAGCCAGTTAGTATAATACCAGCCAACACCTGGCTCAGTTTCTTCTGATGCAATCATATAATCGGCGTAGTTAGTAAGCATAAGACCATTTTCTACTGTCGCCATAAGACATGCATCGAAACCAATGAAATCAAATGTTGTTCCAGCGTTCTTAAGTGCTGTATTAATACCTGCAAGTGTCATTGAACCACTTACTCTGTTCTTTTCATCGTAACCATATCCAGTAATTGATCCGCCGCCGTGATCCCAAAGAATAAGTTCATTTCTATTGGCTGGGTAATTAGAAGTACAGTACTGAATAAATGATGTAAGATTCTCAGGCTTAGTCATAGCTGCATTTCCCATATCTTTTTCAAGACAAATAAGCTTGCCGCTTTCAACCTTATAAATCTGATTAACAGTGCTGCTTATAGTTGAATCCTTCCACTGATTACATCCACCTGTATATACAATAATATTGATATTGTCGGCTATTGTAGCATTCTTCATCTCGTTAAGATCAGCTGTAGCCATACCATACTTGGACTCAAGATCAGTACCGCACATATATACCATAATAGTAATAACATCATCGCCGCCACCTTTTATAACAGTGCGCTTAGCACGAGATCCCTGTGCCACTGATGTATCGAGTGTGGATGTACTAGTATTGGTACTTGTCATTCCTGTACCACCACTTGACCCCGAACTTCCCAGAATGGAAGAAAGTCCACCACCACCGCCAAGCAGTAATACCACAATCGCAATAATGATTCCGAGCATGCTTCCACCGCCTGCTCTCTTGCCTCCATTTGAATTGTTAGAGCTACTATTTTTGTGACCATTATAATTCTGGTTACCAACTGGTCCTGTACCTAGTCCTGACCCTCTCTTATTAACGCCATTACTCTGTCCTACCACATTCTTTCCATGGCTAACTGGTCTATTATTATCTGCCATTTTCTTCTCCTACACACTTCGTTTATTTTATTCACCAATGATTTCTGAAAGCTCGGCCCACTCATCCATGTAGCCTTCATTTTCTGTTTCCTTGGCTGATATCTCATCCTGAATAGCTGCAAGCTTCACGTAATCCGATGATATTGCCGGATCAGCAAGCTGATTTCTAAGTTCTTCAAGCCTTATCTCATTATCTTCAATCAGCTTTTCAAGCCTTTCGACTCTTTTCTTGGCCTTACTTAATTCCTTGCCAGGATTAGAATAGTTTTTCTCCGCATCACTCTTTTTAGTGACTGCTTTCTCCTCATCTGGTTTTCCAGCATTAAGTCTAAGAGCTTCATCTGTAAATGAGCCTTTATTCTCTACGCCGTACTTTTCCTCATAAGCTTCATAGCCATATGGGAAATACATGGTTGTGCCACCCTGGAAAATAAGAAGTGCATCAGCTACCTGCTTAATAAAATATCTATCATGTGAAACGAATAAAACCGTTCCATCAAAGCTCTTTAACATTTCTTCAAGAGCTTCTTTTCCAACAATATCCATATGGTTGGTTGGCTCGTCAAGAATTAAAAGATTCGGACGCCTCTGAAAAAGCTTGGCCAGTGCAAGTCTTACTTTCTCACCTCCCGAAAGCATATTTACATTTTTAAATACGTCTTCGCCTCTAAAAAGGAATCCACCAAGAATATTTCTAATCTCAGTCTCAGTGAGTGTAGGAAACTCGTCCCAAAGTTCATCAATTACCTGCTTGTCACTCGAATACTGGGCCATTTGCTGATCGAAGTAACCTACATCAACATTGTAGCCATATTTGTATTTACCGCTCTTCTTAGGTATCTGCTCTGTAATAGTCTTAAGAAATGTGGACTTTCCAAGACCATTTCCTCCTATAATTCCAACCTTCTGCCCTTTCTTCAGTTCGAAGGTTACTTTAGACAATACCTCATCGTAGCCTATACCAAGATTGTCCACTGAAAGAACATCATTTCCACTCACCTGATTGATGGAAAGCGATGTATTAAAAGCTCTTTCATCAGCGCTCTCAGGCTTTTCAATCTTATCCATATGCTCAATGGCTTTGAGCTTTGACCTGGTCATAGCCACCTTAGTCGGTGTATTCTTAAATCGCTCTACTATATTGTTAAGACGCTCTATTTCTTTTTGTTGACGCTCATATTCTTTTTCCTGCTTTTCAAAATCTTCTTTTTTTCTAAGCACGAATTCAGAATAATTGCCAACATATCTTTTTAGCGTATTGTGTTCAATTTCATATACTACTTCAGCTACTCTGTCAAGAAACATACGGTCATGAGATACGATAACTACAGCTCTCGGATACTGCTTTAAATATCCTTCAAGCCAGCCTATGGTTGAAATATCCAAATGGTTGGTTGGCTCA
>DCHQ01000093.1:3465-5026 GCA_002314855.1 Lachnospiraceae bacterium UBA1748 | reverse complement strand
AATGCACTTCTTTCAGTAAGAGGAACTATATTTGAAGTTTCATATTTTGATGACTGCAAGGCAACACTCGTTCGAGTTATAGAAGGTGTAGTATCTGCAAAGGCCTTTGGATCAGATGAGGAAATACTTGTAAATGCAGGTGAAAGTATTCTTATCATAGAGAACCCTGATGGTGAGATAGAGACAATCTATCCATATGAAAATGCTGATAGTGGACTTGACGGCATTAAAATGTTATATAGAACTGATGCAAATGTATGGTTTGAAAAAGCCGATGGAACTAGATTCTTTGAGTTCTATAATGAAGATGCATGGGTAGAAGTTGAGAGCACTAGTTCTTATGAGTACCAGAGAATTTATTTCGAAAATCCAGAAAATCCAGATATGCCTTTAGTATCATTTATGTATTCTGATTTTTCTAGTAGTAATATAACTGCCAATGAAAGAATGAAGATAATTTATAATGAAGGTGAATATGTTACTGAAAATGGTACTAATGAATTACTCTACTATAAGGTGATTGATTCGGTTGATACAGAATTTGGACTTGCAAAGGTAGTTCTTCATACAATAACGAGTGAGTATGGTCCAAGTGGTATGTATGTGGCTATTTTCCAAGTTGATGAAGATACATATGTAGAACTTAGATTAACGTATAAATTATATATGCAGGCAATACTTGATGATGGTAGTGTAGTGTCAAAAGATACAGTCGATATAAATAGTTATAGAGAGTATGCGGATATGATGGACAGAGATAAGTCATTACTTGAAGAAGCTAAGAAGAAAATCGTTGAATTATGTAGATATAACTAAAAACTTTAGTAGTGTTTTCTTATAATGTGGAGGATATACCTATGAGATTTATTTCATGGAATGTAAATGGATTACGTGCAGTAGTCAGTAAAAACTTTATTGAAGATTTTAATAAATTAGATGCTGATATTTTCTGTCTTCAGGAGACTAAGCTTCAGGAAGGACAGATAGACCTTGACCTTCCAGGTTACCATCAGTATTGGAACTACGCAGATAAGAAGGGGTATAGCGGTACAGCTATTTTTACTAAGCTTGAGCCTATATCTGTTTCATATGGTATAGGAGTTGATGAACATGATCACGAAGGCCGTGTTATAACACTCGAATTTGATGACTTTTATTTTATAACAGTATATACACCTAATTCACAAAATGAACTAGCAAGACTTCCATATCGAATGAGATGGGAGGATGATTTTAGAGCATATATTATGAAGCTTGATGAGAAAAAGCCAGTAATTTTTTGTGGTGATCTTAATGTTGCTCACAAAGAAATAGACCTCAAAAATCCAAAGACCAACCATCAGAATGCAGGCTTTACAGATGAAGAGCGAGGCAAGATGACTGAACTTCTCTCTTCTGGTTTCGTAGATACATTTAGACATTTCTATCCTGATGCAGAACAGATTTATTCATGGTGGTCATATAGATTCAAAGCTAGAGAGAAGAACTCAGGGTGGCGTATTGATTACTTTATAACTTCTGAGCGATTAAATGACAGATTGGTTGATGCCAAGATTCATAC
>DCHQ01000093.1:0-3381 GCA_002314855.1 Lachnospiraceae bacterium UBA1748 | reverse complement strand
AATAAATAATAGTAAATCAAAGACAGGAATTATTAATGAACAAAAAATTTGCAATATTTGATATGGACGGTACTCTTATTAATTCCATGGATTACTGGTGTAATCTTGGGCGTGAGTATCTCTACAAATATGGTATTACAGAGAATATAGAAGATATATTAGAGGAAGTTGGCACCAAGACCATGAGTCAGGGCTCAAAGCTTTTTGCCGATAACTTTGACGGACTGCCAGGCGTTCCAGAAATAATATCTGAACTTAGAACTATGATTGCTGATCACTATAAGAAAGACGTGGTAACCAAGCCTGGAGTTATAGAGTACTTAGAAGCCCTTCATAATCAGGGCGTACGTATGTGCCTTGCTTCTGCAACCGATGTTAATCTTGTAGTTTTAGTCATGAAAAGACTGGGAATTGATAAATATTTTGAATTCATGCTTTCCTGTGAAGAAATAGGAAAAGGTAAGGATGAACCTGATATTTACTTAGAAGCTGCAAGGAGACTTGGCTGCAAACCAGAGGAAGCTGCTGTATATGAAGATGTTTTTTACTCAGCGAATACAGCTAAAAAAGCTGGATTCTATACCATTGCTGTCGCAGATGTTAATGCCACTAAAGAATGGGATTCTCTTACAGCCATTGCTGACGAAATAATAATAGACTGGAAAAAAAGTCTGGATTCTATAGAGAATCCAGACTAATATTACATACTAATTAATCCAATTTTCTAGCAGTATAAATATAACGAGACATATTACTAAAGTACTTTTCTCTACCATCTAGTATATAATCGGTTTGCATCACAAGAAGTTCTGCCCAGCTAGCACATCCTTCTGCTATCAGTTTATCCTGATACTTAATGGCTACTTCACGTTTTTTCGTGAGCATATCGTAAGATTTATCTGTTATATCCTTCGCATCATATTCCCAGTCTATTTTCTTCATGGCTTTGGCGAAAACTGTAGTATCAGAGTTTTCAGTTTTATCCATAACATCACCTTCCTGATATGCTACGAACAGTACTCCGCCTGGTTTAAGCCATCGCCTTATCTGATTAACAAACTTTGTCATATCACTAGCAAAATATATGCTGTCCATACATATGATTAAGTCAAATGAATTATCATCATATTCCTTTTCACCTATGATACCCTCCTGAAAATCAGACTTCTCGTTACCGAGTAAGCATGCATTTTTTATGGCCTTTTTCGAATAGTCAAATCCATGAATGTATGCACCTGTTTTTTGCTGAAGATATCGAAGCATCGCTCCATTTCCACAGCCAACATCAAGTATATGAGCATCCTTAGGAATATACTCAAGTATCATATCAACCTGACTGATATCACTAAAGCCATCCTGGGAAAAATCTTCTCCATATGCCTCTTTACAAAAATCACTAAAAGCCTTGGATTTATGAGCCATATCATAAAAGTCTTCATATGCTTCATAAAACAATAAATCTTTTTCTTCACTATTGCTACTCATTATTTTCTTCTCTCCTATCTTATTATGCCTTTTGAATCTTATAATTAATTTACAGGCTAATTATCTTTGTTGCTACCTTTTCTTTAAATCTTACATCATGCTCTACTATAAGCATAGTTGGTTTGTAAATATCTATAAGCTTCTCTATCTGCATTCTTGTAAATACATCTATATAATTTAGTGGTTCATCCCATATATACAGATGAGCTGGTGTAAGAAGACTACTTGCAATCAGCACCTTCTTTTTCTGTCCCTCGGAATACTGTTCTATTCTTTTTGAAAACTGTGCTCTTTCAAAATCAAGCTGCCTGAGTAATGATAATAACCTGGTATAATCAACATTTGTACTCTGACTGTATTCCTTAAGTGTTCCCTTAAGATGACTGGTATCCTGATTAATATAAGATATTATAAGATTCTCTGGAACTTCCAGAACGCCTTTACTCTCATAAGATATCTCTGACGTCTTCTGCCCTTTGTTCTTATCCAGTATCGCTTTGATAAGACTGGATTTGCCGCATCCATTTTCCCCATCAATGACCACTCTCTCATTTGCGTTTATCTCAAACTTTAGGTTCTCAAAAACATTTTTCGTACCACATTTATATTTAAAAGAATAGTCTCTGGCAAATAACAAGCGTTCTTTATGATAGACTAATGGACTTAATTTAAGATTGGCAACATCCTCGATATCATTTAATAAGCCTTCCTTTTCTTCTATCTCCCTGCCAATTCTCGCCTCGTAGCTTTTTACTCTTTTTTGCATCTTTTTGGTTTTTGCACCAATGAAAGCTCTTGTATCCATGAATCTGTCATGCTCTTTAACCGGATCATATCCAATTTTGGTACTTTCATTTTGATTAGCCCAGTTACTAACACGATCTGCAGCTGTTTTTAATTTGGATATTTCTTTAAGATGCTTTTCATTCTCTGCTTTGGCATTAATGTCTGCTTTCTCCTTGTTTTCCCACCAGCTTGAAAAGTTTCCAGCTTGAACTTCTATAGATGACCTATTAAATACCAGTATATGGTCTATACATGCATCTAAAACATCTCTATCATGGGAAACAAGAATGAAGCCCTTCTTTTTTGCAAGATATTCCTTAACCAGTTCTCTTGCTTCTTTATCCAGATGATTAGTAGGCTCATCTATTAACAGAAATTCGTTGTCCCCAGAAAATAAAACTGCCAACATTATTTTTGTTCTCTCGCCAAAACTAAGTGACTTAAATGGTCTGTATAGTAACTCTGCATCAACTCCAAGCAATGGCAGTTCACACATTACTCGCCATTTCTCTATACCTGGTTTCCATATATCCATAAGCTCATCCGCTGAATTATCAGTTTCTACAGTCTTTACTGAATATGGAAAATAGTCAAATACCATACTGGTACTTATTATTCCTGTATACTCGTATTTCCCAAGAAGAAGATTTAGAAATGTTGTTTTTCCTTTTCCATTTCTGCCAATAAATCCGAGCTTCCAATCGGTATCGATATTAAACGATACATTATCAAAAATATTATCAAAACTACCTTCATATGCAAAGGAAAGATCATTTACCCTAATTTGTGACATATACTACCTCCTATGCCTGCGCATTTTAGCATAAAAGAAAAATAGGTCTATTCTGCATACGCAAAATAGACCCGCAAAAATAAACCCTATATATATCAGAACGATAAGTATAAAGTAAACATAGAAATGCGATAATCCAATTTAAGCGTACACAAAGAACCTATGCCGCGCACAGGACTTTTCAATATGTGTTAACTCAAATCAAACTATCTATTCCTCATTTCTTCACCTATACACTAACGTGCTCTTTCTTTTATATATACTTATCATAACACAAGATTCTTTTCCTGTGCACAAATTAGCCTACAAAGCTAATT
>DCHQ01000036.1:68813-84221 GCA_002314855.1 Lachnospiraceae bacterium UBA1748 | reverse complement strand
GTACTAATTAGATGCTAACACTAGTATGAATCAGATCGAGATAGAAAAGTTATAAGCGATGGAAAAGGAAATGAGTGGATTCAATATTTTGATATATGTGATATGGTTACATTACTTTCAGGAGAAGAAGTGGAAGAATTTAGGGATTATGCTAACTGTGATTTCGACTATTGGATTCGAGGTGAAGGAGAAGAGCTGGGAAATGCCAAGTACTATAATGTTCGCTTAGAGGAAATAGGGGATTATACTCCAATGCGTATGAATACATATGTACGTCCGGTTATAAGAATTGGGTATAAATCTGCCGACATAGAATACATTAATCCTATAGATATTGAGTCATTATCATTGGGTGATATAGTTACGTATGGAAAATATAACGGCGAGCCTATTAATTGGTATGTTGTTAATATAGTGGGCAATAATGCTACTTTATTGTGCGTGGATACTATGGAAGCTCAACCATATAATAATGAGCAATTAGTTGTTACGTGGGGAGGTTCGACATTACGAACATGGTTGAATGAGGTTTTTTATAATGAAGCTTTTAGCGTTTCGGAGAAAAAGTGGATTATGCCTTCGGAAACACGTACTTATGAACATATAAAGGGAAAAGGTTTCTTGCGGCAAGTTGCATTTGACAAAGTATATATACTCTCAAAAGATGATGCATTTAAGTACACTGAATATCTTGCTTGCAATCATTCTTGGTGGTTGCGTGATCATGGGAACACAGACAATGACGCGTTATTCGTACATGATTTTGGAAAAATCAATAATGATGGTATGGAAGTTAGTGCAGTAAATATAGGGGTTCGACCAGTTATCACAATATGTAATTAAGCGTCATAAAAGGATAGGTTTGCCTATCCTTTTATTTATATATAAATGTTATAATAATGCCTAGAACAGTTTTCGTAATACAGGTGGTTTAATGGATTTATTAATCGAGAAGTATAAAAAATATGAGCCATTCTTTGGTGGTTGGTATATAAAGTCTCTATTGGGCGAAGGCGGCTATGGGGCTGTTTTTGAGGTTGAGAAAATCGAGTTTGATACAAACTATAAGGCAGCGTTAAAAATAGTTTCGATACCACAGTCGGAAAGTGAACTTAAGTCAATGCTTAGTGACGGACTTGATGAAGCTTCAACTGTGACCTACTACGAGGATATTCTTCATAAGATGATGGGTGAAATTGATCTTATGGTGAAGATGAAAGGGCATAGTAACATAGTAAGCTGTGAAGATCATCAAGTAATTCCACATGATGGAAGTATTGGCTGGGATATCATTATTCGAATGGAGTTGTTAACTCCTATAGTAGATTATCAGAAAACTCATCAGTTCACAGAAAGAGATGTAATAGAGCTAGGATTAGATATTTGTGAAGCATTAGAGGTATGTAAAAGATATAAGATAATTCATAGAGATATAAAGCCAGAGAATATATTTGTATCGAATACAGGTAATTATAAGTTAGGTGATTTTGGTATTGCTAGAACTATGGAGAATACTAGAGGTGCAAGTACCAAGGCAGGTACAGGGAGATATATGGCTCCAGAGGTATATCGAGGAGAAAGATACAATGACACAGTGGATTTATACTCTCTAGGTCTGGTTTTGTATAGATATTTAAATGAAAATAGACTGCCATTTTACCCTCCATATCCGCAACCAATTAGATATTCAGATCAAGAAATGGCCCAGGAGAAAAGAATAAGTGGAGAGATACTGCCTAAAGCGATACATGCAAGTGAAGAGATAACAAAAATCATAAATAAAGCTTGTGCATTTAAGCCCGGAGATAGATATCAGTCAGCAGTTGATATGAAGAATGATTTGCTTCAGTTGAAGAAGATAAGGGGTGGTGCAACAGAAGCAGATACAGTAAGTTTATCTTCTGCTGAGAAATTTATGATAAAAGAAGAGGATTCTAATGATAAAACAGAAGTTGTATGGCAAGGAATAGATGCGAATAGTTCAAATATAACACCATCTGAAAATAAAAAAGAGATAATTGCGCAAGAAGCGATAAGTATAAGTAAAAATGAAAAAGCAAAGACGTATGACAAAGTGAAGATTGCTATTATTGCAACTTTGATGATTGTTGCTTTTGGAATTTGTGGTTATAGATTAATAGATTATTTTCATGATAAGAATAGGCCCCATATAAATGTTGATCAAAATACTGAAGGTGGAAATGCGATTGATGATGTGGCTAGTGAATCTATAGACGAGACTAATGTTTTAGATATTGAAGAACAGGCAGAAGTCGATGGGATAAAAGTAGGAGAAGTTATTGAGTTTGGTTTCTATGAGCAGGATGATAACCTGGATAATGGAGCGGAACCTATTGAATGGATTGTACTCGATAATAAAGGTGACGAATTAACATTACTAAGTGTATATAATCTGGATGTTATGCCATATAACGAAGATGACCAATATGTGAAATGGGAAACGTGTTCTGTACGTGAATGGTTAAATAATGATTTCTATAATAATGCATTTAATAAGGATGAGAAAACTTGCATTAAGACAACGACAGTAGTTAATGAGGATAATCTAACATATCAAACTAATGCTGGACAAGACACAAAAGACAGTGTTTACTTGCTATCTATTGATGAAGTGAATACATACTCAGATTCAATATTACTGGCTGAAAATACTGCGTATGTTACTTCTAAATATGCGCTAGATAATGATGCTTATATTAGCTGGTGGCTACGCTCACCAGGTAATACTGTTCGTTATGCCGCAGTTGTAGACTCTAAAGGGGCTGTTAGTGACTATGGTAGCTTTGTGAACTCAACTGATGTGGGAGTTAGACCAGTTATAAAAGTGGATTACGCGGTAAAGCAAGAGCTAGATAGTATAGATAAATATGAATATATTAAAGAGGCTTCAATAGGAGACGTAGTAAAATTTGGTTCATATGAACAAGATAATAATGATATAGACGGAAAAGAAGAGATAGAATGGTATGTTCTTGATAATAATGGGCATGAAGTAATACTTCTTAGCGTATATAATCTTGATGCAATTCCTTATAACGAAGAAAAGGTAAATGTAACGTGGGAAAATTGTTCGCTTAGAAAATGGTTGAATGATGTTTTTTATAATGTTGCATTTACCAATGAGGAAAAAGCCACTATTATGGAAACATTGGTTGTTAATGATAGTGGATTTATTTGGACTACCTCTGGTGGAAATGATACATATGACAAAGTGTATCTACTATCCTTAAGAGAAATTGAAGAGTATTTCGGAATACCAGAAAACAGAATAGATAGTCCGATATGGAACGGAACGTGTAATGACTATTATAAATATGCGAAAGATTGTTATGAAATTGATAATAGAATAATAGTCAAGAATACAACCTATGCTATAGCTAATGGAGCAGAAAATAATTATTATGGAGCCATAGCATTTGATTATAGTGGTAACTGTAAAGAAACTGCTGATTACGCAATAAATGGTGGTCAATGGTGGCTACGTTCACCAGGTAATATTGCTAGTGAAGCAGCCGTAGTTGATCATTGGGGTGGCTCAGCACTCAGTGGTTTTGGAGTAGACTTAACTGATGTAGGCGTACGACCAGTTATAAAAATTGGCTACTAACAAGTATGTAAAAGGATAGGTTTTACCTATCCTTTTTTGGACCATAAATGATATAATAGTTTAGTGGATTTCTTTATTTTTCAGGGGATATATCATGGACGAAAAAACTATTCAGGATCAATTCGATATAGAATTCAGCGAACAATTAAAAAAGTATTTTGCAAACAATAAAGGACTAAGTAATGTACGTATTTTAAATGGTAGGGCATGGATGACTACCCATGAGTATCCTGTTGTGCAACTTGAGAATAATAATACATGTACATTTATTACGTCGAGCAAAGAGAGAAGAAACTTATCTATAGCCAAAGCTGCCAGGTTATTTGCGGAAGAAATTCAATATATAGTATATGGTAATAGAAGTTCCTTGTCCGACAATTGGGATGACGATACTACAAGAGAAGAAAAGAAGAATATAAATAAATATCGAGGCATATGTGCTTCCATAGAAGTGATAAATAGAATCATGATTTGTGGATTTATTATGCTTGTGATAACTATTCTTCTAGGTATGCTTGGATTGACATTTTTAGTGGTTCCACTCATTATACTTTATTTCTTGCTAATGATTGTTGGAGGACTTTGGAAGTTATTACTGAATAAAAAAGAAAAACTTGGTAAAAAGTTATCTGAGCAAGGAATTAATTATCTTGCTATCGAGCAGCAGATAGAAGAGAAGTTCAAGAAGAAAAATAAAGAGAAAGACAAAAAATCAAATAAAACGTCAACAAGTGCAAGCTCGGTTACAAACACTAATACAATATCTAGTACAGTCGTCAATACAAGTGCGGTAAAGGCTGTATCAAATAACAGTACTGCATCGAATACAAGTACCGTTGCAAGTAAGAAAAATATAAGTGGTGAAAATAAATCAGCAGAAGACAGTGCGTCTGTATTTATTGGAACTTCCAATAGTGCGACTACGGCAGAGGATAAAACCAATACTAAACCAGAGAACAAGACTCCGTCCGAAGCTGTAAAGGTAGAGAATATTGAGCAATCAGCAGATATAGCAAATAGTAATGGAATTGAAAAGAATATGCATCCAGGTGGAATAAGTAAGCATTCTGAGGAAGCAGATAAGTATGTTGACTTGTTTTGGCTGTATGATTACAAATATTCAGGTTGGGGAATTAGTGAAAAGGTATGTATAGATCCTGAGTCGGGTCAAGTATACTATATCGCTACTCAGTATGATGGTCAGATAGCAGCGCAAACATGGTACCTTGAAAAGAGTCAGATTTCATATGAAGAAATGTATGAACTGGCCAAGACGTATGCTAAAGATGATGCCAATAAGTTTAAAGATATTACGGATAGTAATTGGAAAAAGCTTATTGGTAATAAGAAGTAATTATAAATAATAGGTGGTAATAGAAGCAATGGATAACAAGGATATTCAAAAAGAAGAAACAATAAAAAAGAACGATAAAAAAGATAATGCCTTTGTTGGTTTCATAAGGGAAGAACTCACAGGATGGAAACGCTTTAATGTTATTTGGCTGGTGTTTGCTACTGCAGTTATTTTAGGATTGTCACTATATTGGGGTGATACATTAGTTAGTATAATCGCTGCGGTAACAGGTGTTTGGTGCGTTATATTAACAGGACAAGGCAAGCGTTCAGCTTTTCTATGGGGAATGATTAATGTTATCTTCTACATTATAGTTGCAATGCAGGCTAAATATTATGGCGAAGTTATGCTCAATGCCTTCTATTATATTCCAATGAATGTTGTAGGATGGTTTGCCTGGAAGAAGCATATGAATCCCGAGAATGGTGAGGTGAAAAAGGAGAGACTCTCTTTTAAGAAGGGCACTATTATTTATGCTATAACAGCGGTTGCTATTTTTGGCTATGGTCTTGTATTAAAAGCATTAGGAGGTAATCTTCCATTCATTGACAGTATGAGTACAGTGGTTTCAATAACAGCTCAGATATTATCTGTAAAGCGTCTTACAGAGCAATGGATTCTTTGGATTGTAGTAGATGTTGTGACCGTCATTATGTGGGGAGTTAATTTTGCTCAGGGTGGTGAAACCATTGCAACACTCGCGATGTGGAGTATCTATTTAATTAATGCTTTCATTATGTATTATCGTTGGAATAAGGAGGCAAAGGAATGCGATACCAAGTAGGTATGTATGGAGGATCCTTTAATCCTCTTCATCTTGGTCATGTGGATTGTATTATTCAGGCAGCCAATATGTGTGCGAAGCTTTATGTGGTACTTAGCATTGGTAATAATCGCGATGAAATAGATTATAGAGTCAGGTATCGCTGGCTTTACACAATCACAAAGCACATCGGAAATGTAAGTATCATTATGCTTCAGGATGATGCTGATACCAAAGAAGGATATACCAGGGAGTATTGGCTAGCTGATGCCAAGAAGATTAAAGCTAAGATAGGGGAGCCTATAGATGTAGTCTTTTGCGGTAGTGATTACGGAGAGGATAGTTTTTGGAATGTATGTTACCCAGAAAGTGAATTACATATATTCCCAAGAAATGAAATAAGCTCCACGAAAATCAGACAGAATGTTTATGAAAGCTGGGAATGGCTGCCTAGTGTTGTTAAGCCTTATTACACCAAGAAAGTTATGCTTATCGGTGGGGAGAGTACAGGAAAGTCAACGCTTACTATTAATCTTGCTAATAGATTTAATACTAATTATATTGACGAAGCTGGTAGGGATATATCAGAGCGTTCCGGTACAGATCTTATGATGTTATCTCAGGATTTTACCGAGATATTACTGCAGCATAAGCTTAATGAGATAAATGCTTTGCAGCATAGCAATAAGGTTCTGTTTATCGATACAGATGCTTTGGTAACTCAGTTTTATATGAATTTTTTGGAAGATCCGGATATTGTTCGAAATAAAGCGCTTTCGGATGCTATTGATGCCCTTAACACATACGATCTTATTCTGTTTCTTGAACCAGATGTTGCTTTTGTTCAGGATGGTGACAGGAGTACAGTTATAGAGGCGAATCGATTAAAGTACAGTAATCAGATAAAAGAATTATTGGAAAATCACTCTAAAAAATTTTGTGTTATTCAAGGGGATTATCAGGAACGTTATAAAAGGGCGGTTACTCTGGTAGAGGCCATGCTTTTAGAGTAGTAGTGACGAGGTTACACAATGGATGAAAAAAAGCTTTTGGCTTTTATACAAAAAATCATAGCGAATACAAAAGGAAATAAAACCAAAACGGAAAAAGTCCTTTTAGAATTAAAACTTATTCTAGAAGCTCAGGGTGTCAATTCTAAGCTGACTTCAATTGTCCAAAATTCTATCGATGCTGTCCCTGAAATATACGATTTGGCTAAAGAACAGCATATAACTATCGGACAGATAAGCAAGGCTTATAATCAAGCTGAAAGCAGAAGAGCCGAGGAGCGCAGGAGAAGAGAAGAAGCCTATCGTAATCAGGGGAGGTGTTAAGTATGCAATCATATACTAATGCCGATTATCTGGTGCTTGATGGAGTTCTTATCCTGTATACAGGGATAGTGTCTGAACGAATTGTAATTCCACGTATAATTGATGGTCAGACAATAAACAAGATAGGAAGAAGCGCATTTCAGGATTGCACTTTTATTAAAAGCATAACAATACCGGATAGCGTTACTAGAATAGAAAGCAGTGCTTTTATAGGATGTAGCAATTTAAAGGAAATTGCGTTACCTATTTTTTATAATGATATACACATTGAAGCTGATGCATTTGTGGGCTGTAAGTCACTAGAAAGAATACTGGCTACAGCAACAGAGAAAGAATATCAACGTCTTGTCAGCTCAGCAAGAAGTTTAGCAGACGGCACACTTGTAATAATGAGTGAGCAGAAAATTAAAACAATGTTGTGCGCAATGTCTGGATATATAGAAGCGACTCCTATTGATACAAAATATATCTTTAATGTGAAGGACTATGCGGTAAATACCATTTTAGGAAAGCTAGTAGTCTATGGTCTCAAAGATAAACTTACCATAATAGAAGATGAAGCTGTTATGAATCATATTTCTACCGGGGACATGAGAGGTCCTTTTGCTTCGGATAATGAAACGCAAATAGATTGGCATGTTCGTGCCAATAAACCTGCAGAATATAGAAGAACCGCGCTAACCTATTTTTATCCAAGCGAAACGATGCGATTAGGAGAAAAAGTACATATAAAAATTATGGTATCAGACGGATATCATTTTGTTCAGTCCTTGGTCAAGATAATATACAGTGGAAAAGACTTTTATGTTTACAGACGTCATTATCTTTCTCCGATTAAGGAAGAATTATATACACGTCAAGACATCACTGTTTATGACAGAAATGGATTAGTTGAAAATCAGGAGGTAGCCAAGGAAGTATATGCCAAATACATGTTGCTCGCCCTTTTGTAATCCTGATAGAGTGCGAATAGTTGATTTATGGGGAAAGAAGATTACTTGCAAGGGATACAGGTGTTCTGAAGATGGCGTTCATTATGAACCTAAACCTGAGCAGATTAAGTTGCAGGTTTCTATTATTCCAACCGATTATTGTCCAGCCAGTTGTCCATTTTGTATTGCAGCAAAGACTATTAGAAATAAGAATCAGCTTGACTTGGGGATTTTAGAGAAACGATTATTAGAGCTGAAAGAGCTTGATATTGTTCGCGGTATATCCGTCACGGGTGGAGAACCTTTTTACGATATGGAGAGGCTAAATAATATTATCACTATGGTCTTCGATATTTTTAGCTATGATTTGGAACTTTCGGTTAATACTAATGGTATCGGATTAAAATATTTGGATAAAATCAATGAACTTGAACATATTGATACTATTCATGTTAGTAGACATCATTACGATGACAAAATAAATCAAAGTTTTTTCGGGATACCAATGCCATCAACTGATGACATACGTTCAGTTGTAGATGCACTTGGATACCCGGATATATTTGTTTTTAACTGCATGCTTATGAAGGATTATATTGGTACTGTTAGTGAAGTGCATCGCTTTTTGGATTATGCCATTACGACAAGAGTACCAAAGGTTTCGTTTATAACTGGTGCACCAGTTAATCCATTTATCGCTAATCAGTCAGTGCTATTTGATGATGTGCTAAAACCTGATGACCCATCACTCCTTTTTACTAGGGGCTACCAGGACTACGAGTTTTGTCGCTGCCATGATGGAATATATGTTTCGCCAAGTGGTGGTCTTATTGAATTTTATGGCCGAAAAACGGATGTCTCAGCTTGCGACTATGTACGTGGTTTAGTGATAGGGGCCGATGGACATATTAGAACAGGATTTAATGGTGAAATATTACGATAGGAGTAGAAATGACAAATCAGGAAATTGAACAGAACATCAGTAAGTTCAAAATAGATCTTTTGAGAAAGATGCCATTTTATGGTGACATAGTTATTAATCTTACTATCGAAGCAGATGCGTCTATTCCTACGGCGTGCACTAACGGGCTTAATGTAAAGTATTCTCCTAAGTTTTTCAGTACATTGAGCAAGGGAGAGCAAAACTTTGTAATTATGCATGAAGTATTTCATATATTATTACGCCATTGTCAAAGAGATAATGATAAAAATCCTGAAATATGGAATGTTGCAGCTGATTTAGTCGTTAATGATATGTTAGTCAAGCTGAAAGAAGATATGAAGGCTAATAATATATTATTTGATAAACCGAGAGAAGGCCTGTTTTCGGAAATATACAATGAAACAGTAGAAAATCTTTATGCGAAAATTTATGCCGATAATGCGAAGGTGGCAAAAAGTGGAAAAGTAAAGAAGCTTAGCATTAGAAAAAGTTATACTCCTTGGCGAGGGGATCAGAGAGAAGAAATCTCTGTATCCAGTGACTTACAGCCAGGAAAGCTTACTCCGATTGAAAAGGAAGTGCTGAACTCAGTAGTTGAAGAGCTTGTTCGTAAAGCTTCGAATGTGGGTCGAAGTCCGTTTGGA
The DNA here is from genome assembly GCA_002314855.1 of Lachnospiraceae bacterium UBA1748. Lineage (GTDB taxonomy): Bacteria > Bacillota > Clostridia > Lachnospirales > Lachnospiraceae > NK4A136. The sequence goes on along the minus strand of DCHQ01000036.1, from coordinate 74,623 downwards.
CATTGTAGAATTCCTGATGAGTTTTTCTCCTTTGAAGAGAAGAGTTATCTTAATTGGAAAAAGATTCTTAAAAACTATTTAGATTCTGATCGAAGTGATGAGTCATCGTACACTACTCCAGAGCGTAAGTATATTCATATGGATTTAATCTTACCAGGTCACGAGATGGATAACGAAGTTCTTGAAGAGGTGTGGGCTTTTGTTGATTCTTCGGGATCGATTGGAACGAATGAGATGAATAAATTCTTGACTGAATTATATACAATTTCCAAGCAATTTCATTGTGTTATGAATATTTGCTATTGGGATACATCAGTTGGGGATGTGTATAGGAATATACGAACAGAAAAGGCTTTGAAACAATGCATTCCGCATCACTCTGGAGGTACCGATATCAATTGTGTATATGAGTGGATCCGTAATAATAAAGTAAAACCTGGTGTGATGCTTATTTTGACAGATGGAATGTATGGAAGGGTGACAACGGAAAACAGAATGCCCTCGCTAAAGCGAAAAACAATACTTGTTATTAGTGAAGAAAGATTTGTTAATCAGGGCATGAAAGAGCTAGGAAAAGTAGCAACTCTGGAGGAGGATAAATAATATGACTATTAAAGATTTTGGTGAATGTGTTGAGTTTAATATTACACATAATATAAAGCATGCAATACTTGGTCTTGGTGCGCCAGGTGTTGGTAAGTCTCAGCTTATTAGACAGATAGGAAAGAAGCATGGATACAAGGTAATAGATGTGCGTCTTGCTCAGATGTCTGAAGTAGAAATTGGTGGATTAATTTATCCTAATGAAAGTAGAACTAAAACAGTATGGCTTTCCCCAGAAATACTTCCTGACGAGGAACGAGATGGTGCGAAAACCATTTTACTTCTTGATGAGATTACTAGCTGTACAAAGCGTGTGCAGGTTGCGGCATATCAGTTAATTCTGGATAGACGTGTAGGACAGTATCAGTTACCAGAAGGCTGCTTTGTTGTGGCACTTGGTAACCGTGAGGATGATGAGGGTGTATATATTCAGTTGGCAGCACCTCTTGCCGATCGTTTTGAGATTCACTATATTGAGCCTGATTTTAATAGCTGGCTTAATGATTATGCTATACCATTTGGTGTGCATCCTTATGTTGTTAATTATCTTAGATTCAAGCCAGCAGCTCTTCATAACCAGGTACCAGGTGAAGAGGCGATGGTATTCGCAACTCCTCGTTCTTGGGATCGAGTTAGTGAGATATTAAAGTATGACAGTGATGTTACCAATCCGGTTATAAGCAACAAGATTATAGGCAATGTCGGTCTTAAGGAAGGTAGTCAGTTTGTTGAATATTGTAAGAAGAATGCGAACCTAGTAACTCCAGAGGATTACTTGTCAGGCAAGAAAAATGCACCAACGAAGCCAGATGAACTTAATATGCTTATGAATGGTATGATCGCTATGGTAAAGGGAATAGAAACTGTCAATTCTGTTGAGGAACTTGATGGTGAGCTTAGAAAGAAGCTTGAACTTGTGATTAGTAAACTTGTAAGACTTCCTAATAATGAGTATGCAATCATTGGACTTAAGAAACTGGTTGAAATGAATCGATCTCTAGTAAAATCAGTTTTTGTTGAAATGGATGATAATCAAATTATTAACTTTATCAAGAAGAATAGTTATGCAGTAGGCCTTTCCAATGAGTCAACAGGGTTACCACGACCAACGATTTTTAAGAGATCTTAATATTTAGTGGAATGATATTATGGTAGAAGAAAAAGAGGCATATACACCTGATGATGGAGGTATATATTTTGCGTTTAATCTTAAGAGCGCTATTGATACTAGTGATGGGAAAGAATATTTTAATGAACGATTTGCGCTAGTGCCAGATGAAATGGACTTGGAAAATCCAACAAAATTGATAGCACTTTCTGCTAATAATCATATTTTCTTCGCAGAAGAATTACACCAAAGCTGGTCATTTTTAGATTTTGTGAATAAAAAGGTTTATGAAATCGAGTATAAAGGTGAAGGATACGGCAGCGCGGATGATGCGGAGAGCTTTTCTTTGTACAGATGCGAGGTTAGAGATTATGTTGAATAGTAGTGATTATATTACAGGGTGGAAAAATAGTTGAAAGAAAAAGAATTGACGGTTCCTGGTGGCTGTGTGAAGTTATACTTTGATCCAGGTATTATAGAAGTAAGAATTAATCGAACAGTAGAGTATTTAGACTGGGGGACGGGAAATCGTCTGGGTAGAGTTAAAGATGAAATGAATCTTTCTGAAAGATTCGTGCGAAGCGTTTATGAAAGTGTGGCTCAGTGGAAAAATGCGGCTGTAAATTTTGCAGTAAAAAATGGCGAAGCTAATCAGGTTGTTGTTTTCAAGTTAATATACAATAATGCTATGGAACGATAATATATTTGTCTATATTGAAGAGCAATTGGCAATATTTTTATCAGCTAAAGACAGTGATTATGCATAATAAGGTAATAAAAAGTCTTCAGTCAGATGGGATATATTTATTAGAATGGAGCTGTTAACACATTTTAATGAATATGCAGCTAGTCATGAATTTGACGATGAAGAAGTTATTAAGCTCGGCATCGATATTTGTAGAGCATTGGAACTGTGTAGCAATAAAAATTTATCCATAGAGATATTAAGCCTGAGAATATTTTTGTGGCCAATTCTGGTAATTTCAAACCAGGTGATTTTGGGATAGCCAGAACTGCTGAGAAAACGACAAGCGGTTTATCCCCAAAAGGGACTTATGCATATATGGCACCAGAGGTATATCTTGCCAATAACAGTATAAATTCTTAGTATAATGGCCAGAAAGAAAATGTCAAAAAAATTGGCAATAGTTGTCCTTGTTCTTGAAGGAATAGTGGGAGGATTTGAATCTTCATTAGGAAATCCTGCTGCCATAATTCTTACTCTTCATAATATGAATGTGTAATTTTTGGTGATGGTTCATATGTGTTTGGACAGAGTTCACTACCTGTACAGTACCAGACAAGTAATACTATAACATATCTTAAGATTTAAACTTACAATTTTTTCAGATAACGATTATTTAGCGCTATGGTTGGCATCGCATTTAGTAAGTCGTTTGCTTATTTCACTGAATTCTTCATCTGACATATTTAGATAAGGCTCGAGTCGAGGTAAATAGTCTTCCTTATTATCATATGCTTTACTAGCATAGTATCTTACCTCTTCGGTTGATAACTGACTTCCAATTTGATAACTTGAGCCATATGCTCCACCGTAACCATGTACTTCAAATGATAGTGCACTGTAAAATTTATTAGTATTTAAATCCACAACAACGCATGAATAGACTGTTCCGTCCATAGTTTTTGTGCAAAACAATTCTACTAGATTCATAGAGCATCCTCTTTAATAATAAGTTTTTCTATACTGAAGAATTATATCTATGACTTCTTAAATAAAGACTGTCTTGCTCCGTGGTTAGCTTCACGTCCAGCAAGAACGTCATTAACAGCATCCATTCTAAGACCTGCATCGATGAAATCGCAGAATTTACAGAATGGATAATTTTGACGACCGTCCTTAATGGCTTCTCTGGCTTTCTTATATTCTTCCGAATTCCATGCATCTTTAAGAGGAACTTCATTAAGGTCAGCTAGGTTTGTCACTTCGAAGTTGTCACAGCAGCATATACCCATTTTTCCATCAGGGAATATGAACATATCAGTATATGGCATTAAGCAAGTCTCTGTAATAATCTTAGTGTCATTCTTCTTGTTTGGAGCACTACCAGCTCTGTTGGTGAGAATTGCCTTGGCATATCTCATCTGAATCAGTATCTCAACATCTCCAAATTCATCTGGATGAGCTTTTACATAATCGTATATAACCTTCACGTTGTCATGAAGCTTCATATTCTCACAGTAGTTGTTGATAATTAGCTGATCTACATAAGGAATAATGGATTTTACTTTATCAACATCAAGGAGAAGTCCGTTGGTTGACATGAATATAAATGAATCAGGAAGCTTCTCACGACAGTATTTATGAAACTCAACAATTCTAGTATCAATCCATGGCTCATTATTTCCATAGAGTGTCAGGTGTCCTTTGAAGTTCCAGTCAGCCAGCTGATCAATGATGCTGTGGAAAAGCTCTTCAGTCATCTTTTTGAATGGACGTTTTTCAGCTTTGTGATTAGCTGTACAGAAAGCACATGAACCGTTACATCTGTTGATGGTTTCAAGATTGACAACTAGTGGATGAGGAACCTCATTAGCACCCATAAAATAATCTATATAAGCCTTCTGTGATTTTCTTCTGCTTGCAAACTGGAGCTTTAAGTAAGCGTTGGCAGAGAGCATAGGAAAATGCTTTTGCATCTGCCAGCCAAGTGGCCCCATAAAATTGTGAATTCTGATAGACATTTCTAACCTCTGTTTATGATTTAAATATGATGAAAAGATTCATCAGAAATAATATAAAATACTATTCAAACACAGAAAAATCCTAACATTTTTAAGTGGTAGTGTCAATGAATTACAAAGGAGCATCGCAGGTAGATGACAGGAACATATGTTTGCAAAACTATATACTTATATTTTAAATTATGTTATGATACTAGAGTCTAAAAAGGACATTTGCGATGATATGAATTGTAATGATAAATGTACGAACATTCATGATAGAGGATTAGGATATGGATTTTAAACTTCATTCAGAATATGAGCCAACAGGTGATCAGCCTGAAGCCATAAGACAGCTTGTTCAGGGTTTCAAGGATGGCAATCAGTTTCAGACCCTTCTTGGTGTAACTGGTTCAGGTAAAACATTTACTATGGCCAATATTATTCAGGCTCTTAATAAGCCTACGCTTATCCTCTCTCATAATAAAACTCTTGCTGGTCAGCTTTATGGTGAGATGAAGGAATTCTTCCCTGAGAACGCAGTAGAGTATTTTGTATCCTACTACGATTATTATCAGCCAGAGGCTTATATTCCTCAGTCTGATACGTATATAGAAAAGGATTCATCAGTCAATGATGAAATAGATAAGCTTAGATTGTCAGCTACGGCTTCTCTTACTGAGCGCCGCGACGTAGTGGTTGTAGCCTCTGTCTCGTGCATATACGGACTTGGTAGCCCAGAGGATTATGAGGACTTGATTGTGTCACTTCGTCCTGGTATGTTCAAGGATAGAGATGAGGTTGTCAGGGAACTTGTGGCTATTCAGTATGACCGCAATGATATGGATCTTAACCGAGGCTGCTTTAGAGTAAGGGGCGATGTTATTGAGATTCATCCTGCCGAGAACAATGATCATATTTACAGGGTGGAATTCTTCGGCGATGAGATAGACAGAATCCTTGAGCTTGAGCCAGTAACCATGAATATCATGAATTCACTTAACCATCTGTCAATATTCCCAGCATCTCACTACGTTGTTAATAGAGAGAAAATGGAGCGTGCATGCCTTGCTATTGAGGCTGAGGCCAAGGAGAGGGTGGCATATTTCAAAAGTCAGGACAAACTGATTGAGGCTCAGCGAATAGGAGAACGTACTTCATTTGATGTGGAGATGCTTCGCGAAACAGGAATATGTTCAGGCATCGAGAACTACTCAAGACATTTGACTGGTCTTGCACCAGGCGAACCACCTCACTGCCTTATGGATTTCTTTAAGGATGATTATCTTCTTATAATAGATGAGTCGCATATCACTATTCCACAGATAAGGGCTATGTATGCAGGCGACCGTTCACGTAAGACCAATCTTGTTGAGTACGGATTTAGACTGCCATCGGCTCTTGATAATAGACC
>DCHQ01000036.1:60742-68743 GCA_002314855.1 Lachnospiraceae bacterium UBA1748 | reverse complement strand
ACACCTAACGAATACGAGGCTGAGCATGAACTTCTTCGTGCTGAGCAGGTTATCAGACCAACTGGTCTTCTTGATCCTAGTATTGATGTAAGACCTATTGAGGGACAGATTGATGACCTTATATCAGAGATTCGTAAAGAAACCAAGAATAAGAATAAAGTTATGATAACGACTCTTACCAAGCGTATGGCCGAAGACCTTACGGATTACCTGGCTGATGTTGGTATAAGAGTTAAATATCTTCATTCTGATATTGATACACTGGAGCGAGCTCAAATAATCAGAGCAATGAGACTTGATGAATTCGATGTTCTTATAGGTATTAACCTGCTTCGAGAAGGTCTTGATATACCAGAGATTACGCTCGTAGCAATCATCGATGCCGATAAGGAAGGATTCTTAAGATCCGAAACATCACTGGTTCAGACAATAGGACGAGCCGCACGTAACTCTGAGGGTCACGTAATAATGTATGCCGATACTATTACTGACTCGATGGCAAAGGCCATTGAAGAAACAAAGCGACGACGTGCGATTCAGATGAAGTATAATGAGGAGCATGGCATAACACCTACAACTATCAAGAAAGCTGTACGTGATGTTATAACCATTAACCGTAAGCTTGAAGAAGCCAAAGATAATCTTACCCGTGATCCTGAGTCAATGGATGAGAAGACACTTCGCAAGCTAATCGATACCACCGAGAAGCAGATGCGTAAGGCAGCCGCAGAACTCGATTTCGAAACTGCTGCCGAACTACGCGACAAACTCAAGGAACTCAAAGAATATCTTGGAAAATAGAACCAAGAAAGATTTACTGCCTGGGAGAGAATTGAAAATACTTTTTGCGCTATTAGCGAAGCGACTAAGCAAAAAGTTTTATTCAATTCTAGGCCCAGGCTTACAAGAAAGCCTATGTACGCGTCTGAAGTAGAATAGCGAATGTCATAAGACGAGTATGATAATGATATAAATGGAGGAAGAATTATGGCTGGCAAAATGAAGCCTTATTCTGAAGTAATAAGAATAGAAGGAGCAAGAGAACACAATCTTAAGGATGTAAGCCTTGAGATTCCTAGAAATAAGATGGTTGTTATGACAGGCCTTTCAGGTTCTGGTAAGTCATCTCTTGCATTTGATACCATTTACGCTGAGGGACAGCGTAGATATATGGAGTCACTGTCGAGCTATGCCCGTCAGTTCCTTGGACAAATGGAGAAGCCTGAGGTTGATAAGATATCAGGTCTTAGCCCAGCTATTAGTATTGATCAGAAATCAACTAATAAGAATCCAAGATCTACAGTTGGTACTGTGACTGAGATATACGATTATTTTAGATTGCTGTATGCAAGAGTTGGTATACCTCATTGTCCAGAATGCGGTAAGCCTATTAGTAAGCAGACAGTAGACCAGATGGTTGATCAGGTAATGGAACTTCCAGAGGGCACCAAGATTCAGCTTCTTGCGCCAGTAGTTCGTGGTAAGAAGGGACGCCATGAAAAACTGCTCGAGCATATCAAGAAGAGTGGTTATGTTCGTGTTATTGTGGATGGCAATCAGTATGACCTATCGGAAGAGATTGCTCTTGATAAAAATATAAAGCATAGTATTGAGATTATTGTAGATAGACTTGTTATAAGAGAAGGGATTGAAAAGAGACTTACAGATTCTATAGAGAATGTACTTGATGAATCTGATGGACTTCTCACTGTTGATGTAATTGATGGCGAGCCAATTAATTTTAGCCAAAGCTTTTCATGTCCTGACTGTGGTGTTAGCGTGGATGAGATCGAGCCAAGAAGCTTTTCATTCAATAATCCATTTGGAGCGTGTCCTCTTTGTGCAGGACTTGGATATAAGATGGAGTTTAATAAGGAGCTTATGATTCCTGCGCCACATCTTTCCATTAAGGAAGGCTGTATTCAAGTTATGGGATGGCAGTCTGCCAATAATAGCGATAGCTTTACTAATGCTATGCTTCAGGCACTTAGTAAGCATTTTAACTTTTCACTTGATACTCCATTTGAACAGTATCCTCAGGATATTCAGGATATGCTTGTGTATGGTACAGATGAGTCAGTGGATGTTCATTATGTTGGCCAGAGAGGCCGCGGTGTATATCTAATCGTTTTCGAAGGTATTAAGAAGAATGTGGAGCGTAGATATCGCGAGACAGCTTCGGAAACTATGAAGGCAGAGTATGAGAAATATATGACTATTACTCCTTGTGTTGAGTGTGGTGGCAAAAGACTTAAGAAATCATCACTTGCTGTAACAGTTGGAGATAAGGATATTCATAAGATAACTTCTCTTTCAATCGGTAAGCTTGGTGGCTTCCTTGATGAACTTAAGCTCACTAAGAATCAGGAGCTTATTGGAGCGCAAATATTAAAAGAAATTAAGTCGAGAGTTTCATTCCTTGTTGAGGTTGGACTGGAGTATCTGTCATTGTCACGTGGTACGGCGTCACTCTCAGGCGGCGAAGCTCAGCGTATAAGACTTGCAACTCAGATAGGTTCAGGACTTGTCGGAGTATGCTATATACTTGATGAGCCTAGTATAGGTCTTCATCAGAGGGATAATGATAAGCTCCTCGGAGCACTTAAGGGTCTTCGAGACCTTGGCAATACACTTATCGTTGTTGAGCATGATAAGGATACTATGATGGAAGCTGATTTTATTGTGGATATTGGACCTGGAGCCGGTGAGCATGGCGGCGAAATAATAGCCACAGGTACCGCTGCTGAAATCATGAAGAATAAGAATTCTATTACTGGTCAGTACTTGTCAGGTAAGAGAAAGATAGAGGTTCCATCAGTTCGAAGAACCTGGACCAATAAGATTACAGTAAGAGGTGCCAAAGAGCATAACCTGAAAAATGTGGATGTGGATATACCACTTGGCGTATTTACATGTGTAACAGGTGTTTCTGGTTCCGGTAAGAGCTCGCTTGTTAATGAAATATTGTATAAGAGCCTTGCAAAGAATCTTAATCGTGCATTCACAATACCAGGTAAGCATAAATGCATTGAAGGTATGGAACAGCTTGATAAGGTTATATGTATAGATCAGTCACCTATTGGACGTACACCAAGATCTAATCCAGCAACCTATACTGGTATGTTTGATATGATAAGAGACCTTTTTGCTGAGACAGTTGATGCCAAAGCCAAGGGCTATAAAAAGGGTAGATTCAGCTTTAATGTTAAGGGTGGACGATGTGAGAACTGCTCTGGAGACGGTATCATCAAGATAGAGATGCATTTCCTTCCTGATGTTTATGTGCCTTGTGAGGTGTGTGGCGGTAAGCGCTATAATCGAGAAACTCTGGATATACGTTATAAGGGTAAGAATATATATGAAGTTCTCAATATGACTGTTGAGGAGGCACTAGAATTCTTTAAGGCAGTACCTACTATTAGAAATAAGATTCAGACGTTGTACGATGTGGGACTTGGTTATATTAGACTTGGTCAGCCATCAACACAGCTTTCAGGTGGTGAAGCTCAGCGAATTAAGCTGGCCACAGAACTTTCTAAGCGTAGTACTGGTAAGACCATTTATATTCTCGATGAGCCGACAACCGGTCTTCATTTTGAGGATGTTAATAAACTCATCAGTATCCTTCAAAAGCTTACTGATGCAGGTAATACAGTTCTTGTTATTGAGCATAATCTTGATGTCATCAAAACAGCTGACTATATCATTGATATGGGACCAGAAGGTGGTGACGGCGGCGGTACAGTTGTAACAACTGGTACCCCTGAAGAGGTGGCAGCTCACCCAGTATCTCACACTGGCCGTTACATTAAGAAAGAACTTGAACAATAATATATACGCCTTATGGTTTAACTGTTCTATTGCAGACCCTTTTTGGACGTCGGCACTTAATATGCGGCGCCTGGGAGAGCATCGAAAATACTTTCTTCGACATAAGCGAAGCGTCGGAGAAGAAAGTTTTATTCGATGGTAGGCCCAGGCGGTTATGAGTGAGATAGTAAGCATTACAATTTTTGGTCAGGAAATTCAGCTTCTTCCACGGTGAGGGTACTAATTAAGGAAAAGGTATAGTTGGATAATTTCTCAGCTATTTCAAAAACTTCATCAATATCTTTGGTTGCTGCTATAAATGAATCTTTGTATCTGCTTTCTGTTTCCCAACTGTATAGTGTGCTGGCCAGTACGCGTAATTCTTTTTCACATGGGATTTCAACACCAATTCTATTCAATATATTCAGGTTAGCACGCACATCATGGTTTTCAGCATATGCGGCACCATTCATTTCAACAATTCCTTTGAGAAGAAATTCGATGGCTTGTTGGAGATGAAAACAGCATGAATCCATATAGCAGTCATTGGTGTTTATTTTGAGATAATCAGTTTTAGCATGTTCTAATGATATTTTTGAGCGAGATAATAATTTACTCATTTATACTATTTGCACTCCTTTGCATATATCATGGTAAATACGATCTGATTTATCAATTCTGTCATACCATATTACGTCAGCATTCCAATCACATATTTCCTGAACGATTTCAGATACACTGTTCTTGGTATCCGTATTTGTACAACTCTCATCCAGTCGTATTACAAGATCGATATCACTTTTCTGATGACATTGCATTGTAATGCTGCTTCCGAAAAGTACAATCGATGTAATCCTTTCGTCTCGAGATAGTTTGCAATGTAATTGGTATATTACTTCTTGTTTTGTAGGGTATACACGTTTCATATTTACCTTGCTATCAGGAACAATAACTGGGAACGAGTAGTATTTATCATAGAGTGCATTTGATACTATGCTTTTATAGTATTCTTCGAGGTGATTGGTACTAGTAACATTATTAATTTCAATATCTATTATTGAATCTGCTAGTAAATCATTTATAGAACAATTTAGAGCGATACTAAGTCGGTATAGCATTTCTCCTTTTGCATTTTTTAGGGGTTTTCGCCCCTGCTCGAAATCTTGTAAAGTACGCAAATTAACTCCACTAAGTTTTGATAACTGACTCTGACTAAGACAGTTGGTTGTTCGTATATTCTGTAAAGCCGTAACTTTTTTCATATGATTATCTCCTATATATGGACAGTATACGTCAATTAACGTATACTGTCTAGTGGGTGCTACCAATATACGCCTTATGGTTTAACTGTTCTGTCACAGATCCTTTTTGGACGTCGGCACTTAATATGTGTCGCCTGGGAGAGCATCGAAAATACTTTCTTCGACATAAGCGAAGCGTCGGAGAAGAAAGTTTTATTCGATGGTAGGCCCAGCGGATATAATAAGGTAGGACCAAGAGCCAGATGGAATATTAAAATTAGATATTAAGTAAACCAATCTACTTGACGATATATGTTATGAGAATCTATCATAATATGTAATATTTGTAACAAAAATGTAATATACTTTTCATTCCAAAATGCCTAAGATATAATATTTTGGTAAAGTTATGTTTTAGGAAGTTTTGAGAGGATTTTGTTATGAATTATGCAGATATAGGAATTGATCTTGGTACTGCTAGTATTCTTGTTTATATTCGTGGCAAGGGTGTAGTACTTAAGGAGCCATCCGTAGTTGCATTTGATAATGATAGTAATAAAATTAAGGCCATAGGTGAAGATGCCCGTCTTATGATTGGTAGAACACCTGGTAATATCGTTGCAGTAAGACCACTTAAGAGCGGAGTTATTTCCAACTACAACGTTACAGAGCAGATGATGAAGTACTTTATTACTAAAGCAATGGGTAAGAAGTATTTCAAGAAGCCTCGTATCGCAGTTTGTGTTCCTAGTGGTGTTACAGAAGTTGAGAAGAAGGCCGTTGAGGATGCGACTTATCAGGCAGGTGCCAGAGAAGTAGCTATCATCGAAGAGCCTATAGCAGCAGCTATCGGTGCAGGTATCGATATCAGTAAGCCTCAGGGTAATATGATAGTCGATATAGGCGGTGGTACAACTGACGTAGCTGTTATTTCTCTTGGTGGTACTGTAGTAAGTGATTCTATCAAGACTGCTGGCGATGATTTTGATGTGGCCATTGTTCGTTATATGCGAAGCAAATATAATCTGCTGATTGGTGAGCGAACAGCAGAGGATATTAAGATAAATATAGGTACAGCTTTTAAGCGAGCTGAAGTTGATTATATGGATGTACGTGGTCGTAACCTGGTATCAGGTCTCCCTGAGACCATAACAGTTTCATCCGAAGAAACTCAGGAAGCGCTTCGAGAGACTACTTCTCAGATACTTGATACTATCTGTAAGGTTCTTGAGCAGACTCCACCTGAGCTTGCAGGTGATATTGTGGATCGTGGTATTGTTCTTACGGGTGGTGGCGCCATGCTACGAGGCCTCGAGGAACTTATCGAAGAGCGTACTCATATCAACACTATGACAGCCGACGAGCCTATGACATGTGTTGCCATTGGTACAGGTCGTTATATCGAGTTCCTTGCAGGATACCACGAGGGTAGATAAAAGGAAGCCTACGATTAGTCAGCAGCCAGGAAGCGAACCTTATGCACACTATGAAAGGAAACATATATGCTAAAAGGCTTATACACTGCTTATACAGGGATGTTACATGAGCAAAATCGCATGGATGTGTTGACTAACAATTTAGCTAATGCTGATACAATTGGTTACAAGAAGGAAGGGGCAACAGCTCAGTCTTTCGACACAGTATTAGTTAGTAAGATTAAGGATGATTCAGAAGTAGCTTCACTTGCCAGAAGAATTGGCAAAGCCAATCCAGGAGTTAAGATTGGTGAAGGCTACACAGACTTTTCCCAGGGAGCATTTCAGGTAACTAACAACTTGCTTGATTTTGGCTTATCTGGGGATGGTTTCTTCACAATAGAATACACCAATAAGCAGGGGGAGACCTCTACCTTGTATACGAGAGATGGTAATTTCGCTATCACTACGGATGGATATTTGGTTACTCAGGATGGTGACTATGTTCTAAGTGATAAGGGAAGGATTAAGCTTGATCCTAATAAAGAGATTACAGTGAGTCCAGATGGTACTATTAGTCAGGATGAAAAAGCAGTAGATAAGATAAAAATCACTGATTTTGAAGATTACAACTATTTGGAGCATTTCGGCGAGAACTATTACTATCCAGTTGATGGTGCAACTACTAAAGATGCTCCTAGGACTCAGATCAATCAAGGCTACTTGGAAGTATCCAATGTAAGCATTGTATCTGAGATGGTGCAGATGATAGCCGTTTCTCGTCAGTATGAAGCCAATCAGAAGATGATTCAGACTATCGACAGTTCACTGGAAATAGCAGTTAATCAGCTTGGTAAGGTTTAAGTTTTGTTTGTAAGATAAGGAGAGGCATTTATGATAAGATCACTTTGGTCCGCTGCAACAGGTATGCAGGCACAGCAGATAGCTGTTGATACAATTTCTAATAATATTTCTAATATCAATACAACCGGTTATAAGACTGCTCAGAATGAGTTTAAGACTCTTCTTTACCAGGAACTTCAGGCGAAGACAACATCAGCCAATGGTGACACTAAGCCTATTAATTCCCAGGTGGGTCTCGGTGTTCGTAGTTCATCAATTACAACCATATTTACACAGGGTTCATTCTTTGAATCTACCAATAATTTTGCATTTGCTGTTCAAGGTGATGGCTTTTTTTCAGTTAATGGACTGGATGGCAATACCTACTATACAAGAAACGGTAATTTCCAGGTAGGTCTAGGAAAGTCAGGTGGACTTGAGCTTACAACGACAGATGGCGAGAGAGTTCTAGATACCAAGGGCAAGCCTATTATCTTTGACAAGGATATGACAGCTTCTAACATTACTATTTCAAGCGATGGTGAACTTATGTATCCTGATGAAGCTGGAAACCCTAAGGGACTTGGTGTTAAGATTGGTCTTTATCAGTTTAACAACCCTAGTGGACTTGAAAAACATGCAGGAAGTTTGTTTGAAGTAACTAATGCAAGTGGCCAGCCTATTAATGAGTC
>DCHQ01000036.1:55965-60661 GCA_002314855.1 Lachnospiraceae bacterium UBA1748 | reverse complement strand
CTTGCAGATGAAATGGTTAATCTTATCGTAGCTCAGAGAGCATACGAAGCTAATTCTAAGGCAATCACAACATCTGATGAGATGCTTGGACAGGCTAATCAGTTAAAGAGATAATATAGTTTAACTATCGTTTTTTGAAAATAAAGAGGTGCGTATATGAGCCTTGATATGCTTAATATAAATAGTGTTACGGATTATGCTTCATCCATGTCGACTAACAAGGCGACGCAGAACATGACTAATAACATTGAGAATGCTAAAACAGATGAAGAACTTATGGAGGCTTGTAAAGGCTTTGAGAACTACTTATGGGAGCAGGTTCTTAAATCCATGAAATCCACAGTTAATGTGTTTGGCGCCGAGGAAGATGAAGGTGCTAATTCGCAGATAGTAGATGTTTTTATGGATACAGCGATAAGTGATGTTTCAAAGAGTCTTACAAACCAGAATCTTGGGCCTGGAAGCCTTGCTATGCAAATGTATGAACAAATGAAACGCAACAATGTTGTTGATCCTGCGGATATATTTGGCGGAGAAGATAAGTCACCTGATAATTCAGTAGACGAATAGAATTATATTAATTTGTTATTGTGGTCACCTGCCTTGTGGCAGGTGATTTTGTAGAAATCGGAAGGATAAATTGGATGGGCATATTTTCTGATTTAAGTAAATTTGGATTGGATGAGTTGCAAAATGTTGAGGTTTATGAGGAGAAAAAAACAGAAAAGGCTCAGGCTTCAAAAACACCTGTAAAAGTCCTAGAAGAAAAGGATTTTCTTTATGAAAAAGAATATACCTGTGTTGTTTGCGACCAGAAATTCACCAATTTATCTGTTAGAAATAATAAGCTTCGATTAGTTAAGCAGGACCAAGACCTGAGACCACGATACGAGGTCATAGATCCGCTTAAATATGATGTGGTGAGTTGTCCTCATTGCGGATATTCTGCAATAAGTAAGTGCTATAATGCACTGGCGGGTGTTCAACGAAAAATGTTGAAAGAGAAGATAGGCGCTAATTTTCAGAATTCAACATATATGGAAGATACTATTACATATGATGAGGCGGTATTAAGACATAAGCTAGCGCTTGCGTGTTCAATAGTCAAACAAGGTAAGAACAGTGAACGTGCATATACTTGTTTGAAGTTGGGGTGGATGCTTGAGTCATTAATGGAGGATATTCCTGATAATAACTGGAAGCATGTAAAGTACAGCAAAGAAGTAGAAGAATGTATGCAGAACGCATATGATGGATTTAAGCTGGCATTTTCTTCCGAGGAATTTCCGATATGTGGTATGAATGAGCATACAATGACATTATTAATAGCTCAGCTTGGCAGAAGGCTTGGTGATGATGAAAATGCTAAGCGTATGGCTGGAATGTTGATTACAAACAGAAATGTTCCTGATAGAATCAAGGAGTTAGCGCGAGATCTAAAAAGTCAAATTGACGAAGAGAGTAAATAAAGATTAATGGAGACAATTAAGGGCTACATAGACAATTTTGTATATCAGAATCCCGCTAACGGATATGTTGTTATGAATGTAAGCCTCGAAAAGGGCAGTGTTACCTGTGTAGGTATTGCCCAGGGCTATGGCGAGGGTGAAAGCGTTGAGATACAAGGTGAATATGTGAACAGCTCTTATGGTAGACAAATCAAGATACACAGTATCAAGGCATTGCCTCCAGAAGATAAAATAGCAATCATTCGTTATCTTGGTTCAGGAGCCATCAAAGGTATAGGTGAAGCTCTTGCCAAGAGAATAGTTAATATATTTGGTGATGATACCTTTAGGATAGCCACCGAAGAACCAGAGAGGCTTGCCGAGGTAAAGGGCATAAGTCTTAAGAAAGCCTATGAGATAGGCAGTCAGATATCCGAAAAGCGAGACCTTAGGGATGCCATGATGTTCCTACAGGGCTACGGAATATCGCTTAATCTATCCAACAAGATATATCAAAAATATGGTATGCAGCTGTATCAGGTGTTACGTGATAACCCCTACAGGCTGGCAGAGGATATTGAGGGTGTTGGATTCAATACAGCCGACGAAATAGCACTTAAAAGTGGAGTTAGTATTTCATCGGACTATCGTATCAGATGTGGTATTGTTCATACCATGAATCAGACAACAATTGATGGTAACTGTTATTACCCAAGGCAGCTTTTAGTAGAAAAGGCTGCTGAGGTTCTTGGTGTGGAAGAAACTGAGGTTGATCAGGTTCTTCCTGACCTTGTTATGGAGAAAAAACTGCTTTTAAAACGATGCGGCGAAGAGGAGAGAGTTTATCTTGTTCGTTACTATTATTCAGAGCAGGAGGTTGCTGGTACTTTGTGTGAATTATTAAGTACCTTTGATCATCCATGTACAGAGCTAAGTAATAACGAGATAATATCGCGCATCAATAAAATAGAGGACGAGCTGGGTATTGTCCTAGATGAGCTTCAACAGTCGGCAATAGTTCAGTGCGTTAAGAGTGGTGTCTTTGTATTAACGGGAGGACCTGGTACAGGTAAAACCACCACAATTAATACACTACTCAAGCTTCTTGAAGAAATGGACATGGAGTTTATGCTTGCCGCTCCAACAGGAAGAGCTGCCAAGCGTATGCAGGAGACAACTGGCTATGAGGCCAAGACACTTCATAGACTATTAGAGATAAGCGGTGATATTGAAGGTGACCGTGGCCGCATACATTTCGAACGTAACAGCGAGAATCCTCTTGAAGTAGATGCCATTATAGTTGATGAGATGAGTATGGTCGATATTCATCTTTTTAGAGCACTTTTGCAGGCCATGGTTCCAGGAACCAAGCTTATTCTGGTTGGAGACTCTTATCAGCTTCAGTCAGTAGGACCTGGTCAGGTTCTAGGTGATATTATTGCTTCTGAAATGTTTCCAGTAGTAAGACTTGAGAAAATATACAGACAGGATGAAGAAAGCCATATTATTACAAATGCTTACAAGATAAACGGCGGTGAGCACATCGACTTTCAGAAAAAATACCGCGATTTCTTTTTGCTAGAAAAAAAGGATGAGCGAGAAATATATTATTATATAGAACAGCTTATTAGTAAAAATGTACCGAAGGAGTTTAACATTAATCCTCTTGATGTTCAGGTGCTAAGCCCTAAGAGAAAAGGAGGACTTGGAATAGTTAATCTAAATCATGAACTTCAGGACAGGATTAATCCAGCAGCTCCTGGTAAGCGTGAGTATGCTTATGGAGACTTTATTTACCGTGAGGGTGATAAGGTTATGCAGGTCAAGAATAACTATGATATGGAATGGGAGATAGTGGGAGCCTATAATCTGCCAATAGATAAGGGCAATGGTATCTTCAATGGTGATGTGGGTGAGATTAAATCCATCAACACTTTTACCAAGTCAATGATGGTTGTTTTTGATGATGACAAGACGGTGGAGTATCCATTCGAGAATCTCGAAGAACTCGAGCTTGCTTATGCCATAACCATTCATAAGTCTCAGGGTAGTGAGTATCCGGTCATAATTATTCCACTTATTGAGGAATCATCGTGGTCGTATACTAAGAAAATGCTGTTCACAAGAAACCTTCTTTATACAGCAATCACGAGAGCCAGACAGTGCGTTATACTGATTGGAAGCAGCGAAACTGTGAATTTCATGATAGATAATGATACTATTCAAAAAAGGTATACATCTCTTTCAGAGCGAATTAAGGAGGCTTCGGAAAGGATGTAGATTTGTTTGTAACTGATTTAGTTTTTCCGAGAAGATGTCCAGTGTGTGATAAGCCTTTGCCACCAGGAATTATGATATGTCCAAAGTGTGATGAAAAGCTTGTGTTAATCAAAGCACCAAGGTGCTATAAGTGTGGACGTCAGGTGGAGAACAGCAGCATCGAATACTGCCCTAGTTGTACGCAGACTAAGCATGTATATGACAGTGGACTGGCTCTTTATGACTATACCAGTGTGAACAAGACGATATACCGTTATAAATATTCGGGAAGGGCAGAATACGCCTGCTTTTTAGGACGTGAGATGGCAAAGCATCTAGGACCGATGATACTTAGCTGGAAACCGGACGCCATTATTCCTGTACCGCTTCATAAAAGTAAGGAGCGAAAGCGAGGGTTTAACCAGGCAGCGCTGTTAGCGGCCCAGGTATCCAAGGCTTTAGATATACCATATAGAGACATAATAGAACGTTCTCGAAAGACCACTCCGATGAAAGAATTGTCGGCAAGTGAACGCCAAATAAATCTTAAAAACGCTTTTCTATTAAGGGATAATGATGTAAAATTAAAGTGTGTTGTAATAGTAGATGATATCTACACTACAGGCAGCACAATAGATGCAATAACCAGTATTTTAAAGGAAGCCGGAGTAATGAAGGTTTTCTTTATTGCGCTTTCAATAGGTATTGGTGTCTAAGGAGGGTTACATTATGGATATTAGAAATTGCAAGTCTTGTGGCAAGATGTTCAACTATTCAGTGGGCGAGCCTATATGTCCAGCGTGCCGTCAGGCTCTTGAGGATAAGTTTCAAGAGGTTAAGAAATTCGTGCAGGATAATAGAACTGCTACGATGAATGAAATTTGCGAAAGCTGTAATGTTGATGTTAAGCAAGTTAAGAAATGGGTAAGAGAAGAACGCCTGTTTTTTACCGATGATTCTCCAGTTAAGATTAACTGTGAGGGCTGTGG
>DCHQ01000036.1:42209-55798 GCA_002314855.1 Lachnospiraceae bacterium UBA1748 | reverse complement strand
AGATTAAAATAGCTAGTTTTTAGGAATTGAAAAGATGTTGAATGAACAAAGAGTCAAGCTTATGACCAAGATGACCTCCTACGAAGAAGGGGAGGGAAAAAGGAATATGGAAATCGGCTCGTATTTTAGAGGCGATTATATTGGTAAGGAAGTAGTGAAATCCATTGTCTTTGGTACCATAGCCTTCGTAGTAGTATTTGCGATATATATCGCTTATGACTATGAAATGTATATGCAGGACATATACAAAATGGATCTTCTTGGGTTTGGAAAAAGCGTCGCAACAAAATATTTAATATTTATTGCTGTATATGCTGCCATAACTTACGTTGTTTATGCATTAAGATATAAGATAGCAAGGCGGTCTCTTCGTATTTACTACAATAATCTTCGAAGATTAAGTGCTATGTATCGAAAGGAAGCCGAGGAAAAAGACGATGAAAGAAACAATGGATAAGTTACTTTATATACGAGAATATGTGAAGGTCATGATAAGCCGTTATGACAGCTATGCTAGACCTTTTTCCAAATTTTTACTAACGTTTATTACTATTACAGTAATAAATAGCAAGCTTGGATATGCCAGCCGTATTGATAACGTGGCGCTTACACTTGTTGTGTCGCTATTGTTATCATTCCTGCCACTCAATTTTATTCCAATTATTAGTGCTGGTTATATAATGCTTCATATGTATGGCCTGTCCCTTGAGAGTGCAGCTGTAATAGGAATTATGCTTTTTGTTATGTTCCTTCTGTATTTCAGATTTGCACCAAAGGATTCCATACTTCTTGTACTTACACCACTTGCATTTGTATTCAGGATACCGTATGCTATGCCACTTATAGCAGGTCTTGTTGCGGCTCCTACAGCCATGGCGTCAGTAGGATGTGGTGTTATCACTTACTTCATGCTTTACTTTGTGGTTCGTAATGAAGCTGTTATAAGAGCAATGGCCGATCAGGATATGCTTAGCAAGTTCAAGTTTTTACTGGAAGAGCTGTTATTTAACCGAGAGATGATGGTTATGGCAGCAGCATTTGCTGTAACTATTGCAATTGTTTATATCGTACGTAGACTTCCAGTTGATCATTCATGGACAATGGCCATAGTAACTGGTGTTCTTATCAATATGATTGTTATCATGGTAGGTGACCTTAAGTATGGTACTTACGTATCACTAGGTGGCCTTATTTTAGGAAGTATAGTAGGCGTTGTAGTATCTTATATAGTTAAGTTTTTTGTATTCAATCTGGATTATTCAAGAACAGAAAATGTTCAGTTTGAGGATGATCAGTATTACTACTATGTTAAGGCTGTTCCTAAGAATTCAATTAGCGAGGAAGCTCTTAAGCGACTGATGGATGACGATGATGAGGATGACAGACCAGTTAGAGTGCGCGCTGAGCGTGAAAGACCAGAACGAGCATCTAATAGAACGGAAAGACCTGAAAGATCAGGTAAGCCATCCGGCAAGTCACCAGCTAAAAAGCCATCCGGCAAGTCTTCTTCAAGACCTACTGATAAAGCAAGAAAGCCATCTGGTTCATCTAAGAGTAGCAGTTCAAAGCAGTCTTCAAGAAGAGAGGAAGATGGAATTACAGACATAGAACGTGCCGCACTAGCTAAGGCTAGAGCAAGCCGTAATAAAACTAGAGAATAAACTATAGTTTTAAAGATAGTTATTTAATAATAGGCATATATTATATAAACAATTAACAGAGGATATGGATAGAATTACAGCATTTTTAATTGAATACTTTTCGAATATTCACATGCCGAACATTCATGTCACTGATGTTATTGAGATAGCCATTATTTCATTTATTGTTTATCAGATTGTGGCTTGGCTTAAGAACACTAAGGCATGGTCACTGTTTAAAGGATTTTCACTTATTTTACTGTTCCTGCTATTAGCAGTAGTCTTTAATATGACTACTATATTGTGGATAGCAGAGAAGGGCTTATCGATGGCAATTATTGCTGCGGTAGTAGTTCTTCAGCCAGAGCTTCGTAAAGCTCTTGAACAGCTGGGTAAGAAGAATATTCTTTCATCGTTTATAGGTAGTGATAACAATAGAAAGGATGGAAGATACTCTGATCACACAGTCGACGAGGTTGTTAAGGCTGCATTTGCTATGGGCCGCGACAAAACAGGTGCGCTCATGGTTTTTGAGCGTTCGGATTCGCTTGTGGATTATGAGAAGACAGGTATTAGTATAGATGCCAATATTTCCAGCCAGCTTATTATTAACATTTTCGAGCATAATACTCCTCTTCATGATGGAGCAGTTATTTTTAGAGATGACAGAATAGTATCTGCCACATGCTATTTACCATTATCAGACAACAGATCATTATCTAAAGCTCTTGGTACCAGACACAGAGCTGCTGTTGGTATATCTGAGGTCTCAGATTCCATGACTATTATCGTATCTGAGGAAAATGGTAAAGTCAGCGTGGCTTATGGCGGTGAATTATATAATGGTTTGAATCAGGAAGGACTTCGTGAGAAACTTGAGCTTATTCAGGATAAGCCAGTTGAAGAGTCCAAGAAGCCATGGCTTACCAAGAACATTGATATTAAGCCTATGTTCAGAGAGAGAACCAAGCATTCTAAGGTAACAGTGAGCGGAGGGGCAGCTGTTATTGAAGAGGTAGAAGAATCAAAGGAAAACGATGAAGATTAGTAATATAACCAATAATTGGGGACTCAAGCTTCTATCAGTAGTTATAGCGTTTGTGCTATGGCTTGTAGTTGTTAATATTGATGACCCAGTCATTTCATATACTCACACAGGTGTTATGGTTGATGTAGTCAATGCCGATTCACTTACAGCAAAAGGCAAGGTTTATGAGATACTGAATAACTCCAATGTTATTTCGGTTACCCTTATAGGTAAGAGATCAGTCATTGAATCTATAGGTAAGGATGATATCAAGGCGATTGCAGATATTCAGGACCTTACACTTATGGATACGGTTGCCATTAAAGTAACTACAACCAAGAATGTTAATAAGCTTGATGCCATTAAGAGTGATATCAATGCGTTAGAGCTTAGTATTGAAAACCTTAAGGATGTTCATTTGCCAGTTAATGTTAATATTGAAGGCAGTCCAGCAGGTGGATATGTTGTCGGTGATGTTGTGACTAACCAGAATACCATCAAGGTATCTGGACCAGAAAGCATTATTGGGCAGATAGAAAAAGCGCAGTGTGATATCAGCGTAGAAGGACGCACAACAGACATCTCGACCTCAGCAGATATTAAGCTTCTTGATGAATATGGTGATATTGTTACTCATCAGAATTTGTCTACGAATATTAAGAACATCAATGTTACAGCATCAGTTCTTGCCACTAAGGCAGTAGATCTTGTGTATAGTTATAGTGGTGTTCCAAGTGATGGATATGTGGTCACGGGTGATCTTGAATGTGACAAAAAGGCTGTTTATATAGCTGGTAAGCCATCTGTTATTGATAATATTAGTGTTATTGCGATTCCAGCCACAGCCATTAATGTGGACGGTAAGAATGATACATATACTACATCTGTAAATGTAGGAAGATATCTTCCAGAGGGTGTTAGATTAGCAGACAGCAGCTTCGACGGTAACGTAGCAGTTACAGTTAATATTGAGAAAACAGTGGAGCAGATCATCAATGTTCCGGTTGAGAATCTAAAGTTTATTAATCTTCCTGCAGGCAAGAGCGCCGAGATTAATTTAGGCGGGGCAGATATTAAGGAAGAAGGCGGAAAGCACTATCTTATGTTCAAGGGCATAGGAGTAAGTGGAGCTTTTGATGATATTGAAGGCAATGATATTACAGGATATGTTAATGTTCAGGCTTATATGGATGAATTAGGGGTTTCTGAGCTTGGAGATGGCAACTATTCTATGGGAATTCTATTTATTCTTCCTGATGGTATTCAGACCTACGATGACTACCAGGTCGGAGTCACAATCAGTGACAAGAAATAGGGATTTCTTGAGTAATTAATTGCTTAGTGATATAATATGTATATGGGGATTTTATAAGAAGGGAGTACTTGCTTATGGTAAAGCAGAGGGTTACAATTAAAAATCCTACGGGACTACATCTACGTCCTGCAGGTAATCTATGCAAGGAAGCGATGAAGTTTAAATCGCTTATTACTTTTTCATTTAAGGAGAATACAGCGAACGCAAAAAGCGTACTAAGTGTGCTTGGCGCGTGCGTTAAGTGTGGTGACGAAATAGAGTTTTGTTGCGAAGGCGAGGATGAGGTCGAAGCATTGGAGGATCTGGTCGTAGCCGTTGAGAACGGACTCGGAGAATAGTGATTTAGCCCACTTAATATTAAGTGGGCTTTTTTATAATATGTTTTAACATATATTTAGGAGGATAGTGTAATGTTGAACTACAAGAGATACCAGCGCAATCCTGTGGAGAATTTCCCAGAGCGTACATGGCCTAACAATCAAATCGAGAAAGCGCCAATATGGTGTAGTGTTGATCTACGAGATGGTAATCAGGCCCTAATCGATCCAATGGTAGTATCCGAGAAGATCGAGATGTTTGAGTATCTTGTTAAGCTAGGATTTAAGGATATAGAAATTGGATTCCCAGCAGCCAGCCAGATTGAGTTCGACTTTTTAAGACAGCTTGTTGATCGCAAGCTTATACCAGATGATGTAAGAGTTCAGGTACTTACACAGTGTAGAACAGAGCTTCTTGATAGAACATTTGAGTCTATTCAAGGATGTAAGGAAGTTATTGTACATATTTACAATTCAACATCAACTCTTCAGAGAGACGTTGTATTTGGTATGGACAAGGAACAGATCAAGCAGATAGCTATTGATGGTACTAACATGGTTAAAGAACGTGCCAAGAATTTCGATGGTAAGATTCTTCTTGAGTATTCACCTGAGAGCTTTACAGGTACAGAGCTTGATTATGCGGTTGATGTATGTAATGCAGTTATCGATACATGGGGACCTACTCCTGATAACCCTATCATTATTAATCTTCCATCAACAGTTGAGATGACAACACCTAACGTATTTGCTGATAGAATTGAGTGGGCAAGTTCTCATCTTCATAATAGAGATTGTGTAATATTATCAGTTCATCCACACAATGACCGTGGTGAAGGCGTTGCTACAGCTGAGCTTTCACTTCTTGCAGGAGCTGACCGTATCGAGGGTACACTTTTTGGAAACGGTGAGCGTACTGGTAATGTTGATATTTGTAATATCGCTTATAACATGTTCTCTCAGGGCATTAACCCAGAGCTTGAGCTTGATAATGTTAATGAGATTATTGAGATATACGAGAGATGCTGTAAGATACCTATTCATCCAAGACATCCATATGCTGGTAAGCTCGTATTTACTGCATTCTCAGGTTCTCATCAGGATGCCATTAATAAGGGCGTTAAGGCTATGCGTGATAGAAACAGTGAGATATGGCAGGTTCCATACCTCCCTATCGATCCAGCAGATATCGGACGTGAGTATGAGCCTATCGTACGAATCAATTCTCAGTCTGGTAAGGGCGGCGTAGCATTCGTAATGGATACATACTTTGGATTCAAGCTTCCTAAGGGAATGCACAGAGAATTCGCTGATGTTATTCAGGCTATTTCAGAGAAGCAGGGTGAGGTATCACCAGAGACTATCATGGAAAAATTCCGTGAGGAGTATTTACTCAAGAAGTCTCCATATCACTTTAGAAAACTCAAGGTTGATGATATGTCGGATGAGACTGATAGCGAGTTTGATACAAGAGTTCAGGTATCTTATGATTTTGATGGCAAGGAAATGTCATTTACTTCAGTAGGTAACGGACCTATCGATGCTGTTAAGCGTGGTATTATTGAGAACTTTGATATGGAAATCAAGATTCTTGACTATGAGGAGCATGCTCTTCAGAGTGGTGCTAATGCTCAGGCAGCTGCATACATCCATATGCTTGATGTGGCGACTGGCAATGTTACTTATGGTGTAGGAGTAAGCTCTAACATCACAAGAGCATCAGTAAGAGCTATCTTCTCAGCACTTAATAGACTTAAGCAGAGATAATTTGATTTTAAATATAATTATAATAAAAGAATTTGACACATTAATTCCTAGCGAAGCGAATTTCGTATCAAATTCTTTTTTTATTACTCTTTTTTGTGATTCTACACATAGATTTTATGTGCATTTTATACAAAAGAACAGTGCAAATAGATGGATGATTAGTGTATAATATTACATGATAAAATGCGTATATTGGGGTCCTAATATGTTAGAAATTGGAATGAGACAGATTAATATAATACTTGAGTCATATAGCTTGCTTATATGTTTTATTTTGTTTGTATATCAGATGACGAATTCTGGTGCAAAGACTAAGAGCGACAAGTGGTTTTCAGCCATGCTTGTATTTAATATGCTCATGATTGTTGGTGACCTGGGCGATTGGGTGCTTGGTGGTGTCCCGGGTAAGCTTTCATTTTATGCTCAGTATTTTATCAATATAATCATGTATTTTTCATCTTCTGGATTGCTTCTATTGTCTCTTTTCGGATGGATCATCACTAATATTAAGGAGAAAACAACTGTTAGCGATATATGGCTTAGAGTCGGAAAGCTATTTGCAATTGGTCAGGTAATACTTGCTGTTACAATGCCTATTCACAAGATAGCTTATATTGATCCGGTAACGAATTATTATCAAAGAGGCGATTTCTTCTTTTTGACACAGATATGTCCAT
The DNA here is from genome assembly GCA_002314855.1 of Lachnospiraceae bacterium UBA1748. GTDB lineage: Bacteria > Bacillota > Clostridia > Lachnospirales > Lachnospiraceae > NK4A136. Next base: position 49,055 of record DCHQ01000036.1, on the reverse strand, counting down.
TTGCAGTGTATTTTATGGATGTATATATGCTCATAAGACATAGAAAGGCTTTTTCTAAAAAGGAACTTCTGTACCTTGGTATATTTGTAACTATACCTGCCATAGCCGAGATAATACAGGTTGCAACATATATTGTAACTGCTCTTAACGTTAGTATTTCTCTTGGTCTTATTATGGTATTTACTTTCATACATTCTCAGCGAGAGTTTAGCAGTGAGCGTAAGATTAAGGAAATAATGATTAATGAAAATCGTAAGCTGGAAGAACTTCAGGAGCTTCAGGAGAACCTTAGTGAACAGCTTATAGAGGTTTTGTGTAGTGCAGTAGAGGCCAAGGATAAGTATACACGAGGCCATTCTATGCGTGTGGCAAGGTATGCACGTGAGATAATGCGCCGTCTTGGATGCGATGAAAAGGCCCAGACTGAGGCTTATTATATAGGAATATTACATGATGTTGGAAAGATTCGAGTAGATGACAGAATCATTAATAAGGATGGTAAGCTTACCGATGAAGAGTATGAGAAGATAAAACTTCATACCGTCGCAGGCTATCAGATACTTAGGGGAGTGGATGTAATACCTGATTTAGCTGTCGGTGCAAGATGGCATCATGAAAGATACGATGGAACAGGTTATCCCAATGGTCTGGCAGGTGAGGATATACCGCTTGTTGCTAGAGTTATATCTGTAGCTGATGCCTATGATGCTATGACCAGTAACAGATCTTATCATAAGGTGATGAGTCAGGACATTGTACGAGAGCAGATATCTAAGGGTATGGGAAGGCAGTTTGACCCCAAAATCGCCAAGATTATGCTTGATATGATGGATGAGGATATGCAATTTGAGATGAAACAGTCAGACTATAACAGAACTGTAAATATCCTTGTGGTTGATGATGATGATATTGTTCATAAACTGGTTGAGCATGCTTTGATTGATGAGAATTATATACTTACATCAGCTCTTAGCGGTCATGAAGCCATCGATTATCTAAAGGAAGCAGAATTTGATGTATGTCTTCTTGATATGGAGATGCCAGATATGAATGGCTTTGAAGTGCTTGATTGGATAAGGCATAATACAAGAAAGCTCAAAGTAATATTTATTACTGGAGATAAGAGTATGCCAACCATCAAGAAGAGCGAAGATTATGGAGTGAGAGATTATGTCACTAAACCAATTAATCCAAGCATTTTAAGAGAAAGTATTAATAGTGTACTTATGCATTAGAATATAAATCGGGGGGCAGATTTTTATGGGTTTTATAACAAACAGAAGAAAGCCAGAGGTATATGTTGCGGCTTTACTTACTGCATCGGCAGCAACATTTGATACCATTATTGGCATCAAATGTGGATGGCCTACGTATGTATATTGGGTAATATGGATACAGATGGCGATTATTATATATACAGCCATTGATATAAGAGTACCGCTTAAAATACAATCTCTTATCTTTTCTACATTTCTTTTTTCTACAGTATTTATAAGCGGCTTATATATTGATAATTATCTGCTTGAATTCATGCTATTAACAGGCACGATTGTTTTGGCGTCTTTCTATCATGACAGGAAATTGGTATTGTACCAGTTGTTTCTGGCAATAGTAAGCATAGCTCTTCATTGTGGATTATTTGAGGTCATCAAATTCAATGAAGGCAGCAGTGTGCTATCATTCCTTTTCGGAGCATTCCTTATGATAGGAATAGGTCTTTCTATTTATCTTAATATTGTTAGAGATGACAAGGTTAGAGAAAGGCTGGCTGATACTGCATATCGAGCTGAAAAAGCTGAAAAATCCAAGTCGGAGTTTTTGGCTAATATGAGCCATGAAATACGAACTCCGATGAATGCCATTATTGGTATGTGTGAGCTGGCACTTAGAGAGCGTAATGTCACAGATACAGTTCGTGAATACTGCTTGCAGATACAGAATTCGGGACGAAGTCTACTATCTATTATCAACGATGTTCTTGATTTTTCAAAAATTGAATCAGGTAAGATGGAACTTATAGAGGACGAGTTTAATCTTGCATCCACTCTTAATGATGTAATAAATATGACCATGACCAGAATGGGAGACAAGCCTCTAGAACTTGTGGTTCGAGTTGATACCAATATTCCAAAGGGATTAATCGGTGATGAGATAAGAATAAAGCAGGTAATGATTAATCTACTTACTAATGCAGTTAAGTATACACATGAAGGTGGTATAACTCTCAGGGTAAGTCAGACTATTAGGGAGTATGGTATCAATCTCAATGTTTCAGTTGAAGACTCTGGTATAGGTATCAAGAGAGAAAATATAGATAAGCTGTTCTCGAGCTTTCAGCAGGTTGATTCCAAAAAGAATAGAGCCGTTGAAGGAACAGGTTTAGGACTTGTTATTACCAAGAGACTGGTTGGTAGTATGGGCGGCTTTATTAAAGTTACCAGCGAATATGGAAAAGGCTCGGTATTTAGCTTTGTAATACCTCTTAAAGTCAGTGACAAAAAGCCTTTTGTAAGTGTTCGTGAATCCGAGAAGATTAATGCAGCAAGCTTCATTGATGTTAATAAATTCAAAAATCCAAGCCTTAAGCTTCAGTACAAGAGGTTCCTAACAGAAATAGGTGATTCGCTTCAGGTTAGAAACTTCCTTTGCAATCGATTTGAAGATCTAACGATGAGAATTAATCGTGGAAATATTACTCACTGCTTCATAGGTAAAGAAGAGTATCTTGCCAACAAAGAATATTTTGAATCAATAGCTGATAAACTCACGGTAGTTATAGTTCAGAGCCGAAAAGATTCAGTCGAAGTTCCTGTAAATATGCGTTGTATCTATAAGCCTATCTATGAAATACCTATTGCAGGAATATTCAATAATGAATCGATGATAGTTGACTTGCATGAAGCTAAGCGAAGTGGAATATCATTTACTGCTCCAAGAGCACGAGTCCTTATAGTCGATGATAATGTTATTAATCTTCAGGTTGCTGTTGGACTTATGCAACCGTATAAGATGCAGGTGCTCACAGTTGAAAGCGGAGCAGAGGCCATTAGGATGCTTAATTCCAAGGACTTTGATCTTGTATTTATGGATCATATGATGCCAGAGATGGATGGAGTAGAGGCTACTCAGATTATTAGGAGTAGAGACGAGGCTTATTACAAGAACTTACCTATCGTGGCGCTTACTGCCAATGCTGTAGGAGGTGCAAGAGAGAGCTTTATGGCAAATGGTTTCTCTGGATTCCTGGCTAAGCCAATAGAACTTGCAGCCCTCGAAAGAATATTAAAGCAGCATCTTCCTAAGGATATGATAGAGAAGGCTGGTAATGCTGCTTTTACTGAAAAGAGTAATATAAAATTAGATAATTCAGAGCTTAAGACGAATGAGCGTATAGATAAACTGATAGATGTTAAAACAGGACTGTTCTATACAGGTGATAGCAAGGATGCTTATCTTTCAATATTAAAAACCTATGTGGGTAAGGGTAGAGAAAAGGTTAGTCTTATGGGCTCATTCTATGCCAAGGCTGACTGGAAGAATTATACTATCGAAGTTCATGCTCTTAAAAGCTCTTCCATGTCTCTAGGTGCCAAGAGTCTGTCTGATATGGCTAAAAGACTGGAACTTGCTGGAAAGTCCGGTGATATACAGATTATACGTGATGGTCACGATGAGCTTATGCGAAGCTACTATGAAATAATTGAGCTTGGCGAGGAACTCATAGAACTTAATGCGGCGGCTAACGATAGTAAAGATAACGTAGCAAATGTGGATGGTTGTGAGTCCAAGGTTATAAGCCACGATGAGCTGAAAACTTTAATAAAGGCAATGAGAGAATCATGTTCTTCCTATGACAGTGACCAAATTATTGAACAGGCGAAGGAACTTGGGCAATGCGTGTATGATGGTAACGAGCTAAAGGATGCAGGTGATGTAATTAAAAACGCAGCAGATGATTTTGATTATGACAAGGTTGCTGATATACTTCGAAGCCTCACTCAGGAATATTCATTGGAGGATTAACATATGCATAATATTATAATTACGACAGAATGTGTGGCCGATCTTCCACGTGACATACTGGAAAAGTGTGCAATTGAAATAATATACTATGATGTTGCAACAGAAGAGGGAGTTTTTAAGGATACTGCAGAAATCGATGCAAGAAACCTCATGGAATATATTAATGATGGTAAGCGAAAGGCTCAGTCAATAGTTCCTAGAGCAGTAGATTACAAAAACTTTTTTGTTAAGTGCCTCGACAAGTACGACGAGATAGTTCATATATGTATTAGTAGTGGTATAAGTGATGCATATAAGAATGCGGTCCTTGCCAGAAGTATGATGGGGATAGATGGACGAAGAGTAAGAATCGTTGATTCAAAGCACCTGTCATCTGGTCAGGGAATACTTGCTATAGAAGCCTCGAAGCTTCGAGATGATGGCGCTAAAGGATCAGAGATAGTAGAAAAAATAGAAGCGATGATTCCAAGAATTAGCACGTCATTTATAGCATATAATGCCGATTACCTTTATTACAATGGTAAGGTGGATAAGACTATAAAGACTATGTGTAATGCGCTAAGACTTCACCCAGTGCTATATATGAATGAAGATGGCAGGCTTACTATAAAAAGGATATATATAGGTGATTATAGCAAGGCATCTAAAAAGTATATTAAGGATCTTCTGAAAGGGTATAAGAAGATAGATGATGAAATAGGATTTGTAACATATGCAGGTTGCTCGCACGATAAAATAACGAGAATAGAAAGTGAGCTTGAACGATATGTTAAGTTCCGTGAAGTCCATGAAGTCCAGGCTTCTGCGACGGTATCTTGTAACTGTGGACCTAACACCTTTGGTGTTCTATTTAAGCAAAGAGAGGATAAACATGAAACACATATTAATCGTTGATGATAATAAGACCAATTTGGTTATGGCCAAGGAAGCTCTTAGTGATATCTATAAAATAACAGCAGTTACAATGGGCGCACAGGCCATCAAATTTCTTGAGAATAATGTATGCGATTTGATATTGCTCGATATTAATATGCCTGAGATGGACGGTTTCGAAGTTATGAGCAAGATAAAGACAATGGAAACTGCCAGAGATATTCCTATTATCTTTTTAACAGCGGATAATGATGCGGCCGTAGAAAGTAGATGTCTTGAGGAGGGCGCACAGGATTTCATAGCTAAGCCATTTGTGAAACAGGTTATGCGCTCAAGAATCAGTAGAACACTGGAACTTGAAGAGCTTAGAGCGAGCCTTGCAGATCGACTTGAGAAAAAAACACAGGAAGTACTTGATATCCAGAGTAAATCTCAAAAGGATGCATTAACAGGACTTTGGAACAGAGCATATACTGAAAAACTAGTTGATGAAAAAATGAACAATGGCGATAAGGGTGCTGTATTCATGATGGATATGGATAACTTCAAGGCCATAAATGACAACTATGGACATATGGCCGGTGATAAGGCCCTTAAGATGTTTGCTGAGACCATGGAAAAGTATGCAAGAGAAGGCGATGTTCTTTGCAGAATTGGTGGCGATGAGTTTGTTGTATATATCAGTGATTACAAGGATGAGGCCAATCTTAGAAACAGGGCATCAGATATGATTAGTGAGATGGTCAGAAAGATTGATGACTGCAAGTTTGATACTAATACATCCGTATCAGTTGGAATAGCAGTTGCGCCTACTGACGGAGAAGATTTCAAGACACTATATAATGCCGCTGATAAAGCGCTTTACTATGTTAAGCAAAATGGAAAGAATTCATACCATTTTTATAGTGATTCTAAAAAGATTGAGCGCGAAAGATCATCTAATATGGTGGACCTTGGATATCTTCGTGAGGTTATGGCCAGATCAGATGCGGGCAAGGGCGCATATCTCATGGATTTTGACAGCTTCCATCATGTGTACAATTTTGTGCGTCGTTTTGTGGAACGTAATAGCAAAGAGGTGCATATCGTACTATTTACAGCCAATACACCAACTGACAGAGTGGTTGAAAATGAAGAGATGGAGCTTGCACTTAATATGCTTGAGCAGTCCATTTATTCATCACTCAGACGCGTTGATATATCAACAAGGTATTCTACCAAGCAGGTTATAGTAATACTTCTTGATGCCAATGAGGAGAATAGCGAGAATGTTGCAAAGAGAATTCTTAGCAACTTCGAGAAATTGTATCTTGGCAAGAATGTTAGCTTTGACTATGGCATAGCTCAAATAGAAGATAAGTAAAACTAATAAAAAGAATTAGGCCACTAATTCTTAGTAGTGTAAAATTTTAAAGTCAGTAATTCTTAGTAGTGTAAATAAAAAAGAATTTGACACATTAATTCCTAGCGAAGCGAATTTTAGTGTCAAATTCTTTTTTTTATTACATTTTACATTTTACATTTACTAGCTTAGTTATTAAACGAAGCTTCTACGTTTCCGCCATTGCTGTCCTTGAATATAAAATCAGTCTTGGCATTACCGCCGTCCTGGATAGCACAGATGATTGTTTTACCTGTACTAAGCTCGATTTCATCGCCGTTATCGTCGTAGAATCTTGTTGGCTCAGTATTGCTGTTAGGCTTAGCCCATGTAATATGGATTGCATGTCCATTAGTGATAAACCATCCGTCTTCTGTCTGCTTATGAATCTCAAGAGCTCTGTAATCATGATCATCAAGAGAAGCACCAATACATCGCTGGAGAATGATGTTAGAGAATGAAAGCTGCACAGGATTTGCTGGATCTGCATAGTCCATATGTGGTTCGCCGTAAATATATCTGTAGTATACTCCTTCAGCTTCGTCATATTTGAAACATGACTTTGTTAC
>DCHQ01000036.1:0-42112 GCA_002314855.1 Lachnospiraceae bacterium UBA1748 | reverse complement strand
TTAGCGAAGTTAAAGTGGTTAGGAACAAATGTGTCTCTGTGTTCTCTCTGGTAGCCATAGCTGTCAATGTATTTGTTGACGATGCTAGCAGAGTAGTATTCGTTATGAGGAGCACTTCTGTCGCTAGTTCTAAAACCTGCTCCACTAATATTGTTAGTAAGCTCATTGGCAAGAAGGTCGTTAACGTAGATTGATGGACCTCCGTCATGAAGAAGGATTGCATCCCACTCCCAGTGCCAGAAGATGAAATAAGGTCTTACACTTCGGATGTTACCAATCTTCTCAAGTTCATCCCAATCTTCAATGATATTCATTGTTCTTGTGATAGAACCTTCAACGAGAGCTTCGTATACTACTCCAGCTTTGGAGTTGTTGAAGTCTGGCTGAGCAACCTTGTCCATAGGAATCATTACTGCAACAGGTCTTTTGTTGGCAACCTCTTCAGGGATAAGCTCATTTGTAAGTGAACTACGCACCATTCCTTCAGGGAGAACTTCCTGCTCTTCAGGCTCTGCGATTACTTCATTGCCAGAAACCTCAGGTGTTTCTACATTGTCAGTACCAAGGTCATCGCCAGTTACTACATCTATAGGAGTAACTGGAGGCTCCTCCGCGGTATTACCAGTGCAACCTGCCATTAAGCCAAGGCATAAAACAGAAGAAAGTAATAAATAAGTTAGTCGTTTCATTTTAGTTGATTATCCTCTCTTTCAATATTCTTTTGTTATTTTAGGTTTATAACCTATTTGCGGATTATATCATAATAATAAGTTGATATACAACTCGCATACCTAACAAGATTAGTTGAAAATAATGGCTTCAAGTTGTAATATATATAGTGTATGCGAAACGTGCAAATAACGTTTTTATACTATCTATTGTTATAGGGAGTTTTTAGCAATGAAGAAAATAATAGTTACTGGATGTAATGGACAGCTTGGTAAGGCTGTTAATGAATATTATAAGGGTAGTAATGAATATGAGCTTGTTAATACAGATGTAGCAGAGCTTGATATTACTAATATAGAAGCAGTTATGAAATTTGTTGGCGATGTGAAGCCTTATGCAATTATTAACTGCGCTGCGCATACCAATGTTAATGCATGTGAGACTCAGGAAGATTTGGCATTTAAAATTAATGCTATCGGACCTAGAAATCTGGCAATTGCATCAAAAGAATTTGGAGCTAAGCTTATCCATATATCTACTGATTATGTGTTTGCTGGTGATAATGATCATCCATATAGAGAGTACGATGAAGTGGCACCACAGAGTGCATATGGAAGAACTAAGCTTCAGGGCGAGCACTTTGTTCAGCAGTTTGCGGATAAGTACTTTATAGTACGTACTGCATGGTTATATGGCGATGGCAAGAATTTTGTTAAGACTATGCTTGGTCTTGGCAAAACCAATGATACAGTAAGAGTAGTAGGAGACCAGGTTGGTAGCCCAACATCTGCCAAGGAACTTGCTAAAGCTATAGGCGTGCTTGTTCCATCGGATAACTATGGTATATTTCATGGTACCTGTGAGGGCGTATGTAGCTGGGCTGATTTTACAGAGGAATTTTATAGACTCGCTGGCCTTACAACTAAGGTTGAGCATATAACAACAGATGAATATCCTACTCCAGCCAAGAGACCAGCTTATTCTGTCCTTGATAATTATATGTTCTCATCTACAACCGATTTCAAATTTGCCGATTGGAAAGATGCCATAAAGGAATATATGGAGTCTGGATTGGCAGAGGTCTAGGTGGTTAGCGATGAGTATTGTGATGGAAATTTTTAATAATAGAATTCTGATATCTGCAGCTGCAGCATGGTTGACTGCGCAGGTACTAAAAACTATTATTCATATGATTCTTAATAAAGCATTTGTTGCGGAAAGACTTGTAGGAACAGGTGGTATGCCTAGTTCTCATTCAGCAACAGTATGCTCACTTGCTACCGCAGTAGCACTTAACTATGGACTTGGTGGCGGTGAGTTCGCCGTAGCCTTTATTTTGGCCGTGGTTGTTATGTACGATGCTCTTGGTGTTCGCCGAGAGACAGGTCGTCAGGCCAAGGTTATCAATGAAATGATGGAAACATTTTCTGATATGGGTAAGCCTATGTCAGTAGAAGATAAACTCAAGGAGTTCGTGGGCCACAGCCCAATCCAGGTATTTGCAGGCGCGGTACTTGGCGTATTCATGGCCTACATTATTTGCAACTTCTTCTAGGGGCGGTTAAAGCCTGTGCCGTCTTATGGTTTTGTATAGGTGAAATGTATACACATTTTAGACGTCGAAATAGCTTTGTGTGTTCTGCTGCAGACCCTTTTTGGACGTCAGCACTTAATGAGCGATTTATCGCGAATTTAGTACTGCTACGTTCAAAACGGAGTGGGAACGCGTCTGAAGTAGAACATACAAAACTATGAAGACGATGCGAAAGTGCTACGCCTGGGAGAGCATCGAAAATACTTTCTTCGACATTAGCGAAGCGTCGGAGAAGAAAGTTTTATTCGATGGTAGGACCAGGCGAGAGAATGATTAATTCGAAGTACCAGGACCAGGCGAAAGAAAGATAAAACGGAAGGATTATTTAGTGATGGAAAAGAATGATAAGATTTATGTTGCAGGTCATCGAGGCCTGGTTGGAAGCGCAATAGTAAGATCCCTCGAGAGACAGGGCTATACCAATGTTATAGGTCGTACTCATAGTGAACTTGATCTTCTTGATCAGCTTGCCGTAAGAAATTTCTTTGAAGCAGAAAGACCAGACGTTGTTATATTGGCAGCTGCCAAGGTAGGCGGAATTAATGCTAATAATACTGCACCAGCTGATTTTGCTTACGAGAATCTTCAGATTCAGTGTAATGTTATTAAGTGTGCTCACGATTATAAGGTTAAGAAACTTCTTTTCCTTGGAAGTACCTGTATATATCCTAAGATGGCACCACAGCCTATTCCCGAGGACGCACTTCTTACTGGACCACTTGAGCAGACCAATGAGGCTTATGCACTTGCTAAGATTTCAGGTATGCAGATGTGTAAGTATTTTAAGCGTCAGTATGGCGATAATTTTATTAGCTGTATGCCAACAAATCTTTATGGACCACATGATAATTATGAGCTAAATGGCTCTCATGTTATGCCAGCTATGATTAGAAAGTTTCATGAGGCTAAGGTGAATAATACTCCAAGTGTAGAGCTTTGGGGAACAGGCTCACCTCTTCGTGAGTTCCTTTATGTTGACGATATGGCTGATGCATGTGTATTCCTTCTTGAGAATTATGAGGGCGAACAGCATGTTAATATTGGTACAGGCAAGGAAGTAACTATCAAGCAGCTTGCTGAAACTGTTAAGAAGACAGTGGGCTATGAAGGCGAGATAGTATGGAATAAGGATATGCCAGATGGTACTCCAAGAAAGCTTACAGATGTTAGCAAGCTTCATGAGATGGGCTTTTGTCATAAGGTTGACCTTGAGGAAGGCGTTGAGCTTGCATATAACTGGTTTAAGGAAAATGTTGCATCAGCAAGAATGTAAATCTTTGGGAAATATATGGTAATTATTGCACCTTTGTTTTTGATATCAATTTCATATTTGTTAGGTGTAATGCTAAGCGGATTACTACGTGACAATGACGGCAGGCCTACCAGGGTCTGCCTCATTGGCACTTTTTTTGTTTTGATATTGTGGGAGATTTTTGTCCATGTAGGCACGTCTATTGCTAACGATTTTCATTTTATAAGTCTGGCATTTAGCCTTGGATTACTTTTATTACTGATAATAAGTATAGTTGTTAACAAGAAAAAGATAGCAGCTCATTTTGAGGTGAAAAACTCGGTGACACTATTACCTCTTGTTATCATATTCTTGTCGCTTATGGCGTCAGTAATTTGTTTTTTGGTACTAGAAGCAGACGGAAGCAGTGATAGCAGCCTTGAAACTGTTAATACAGTTATGACGACTAATACCTGCTTTAAGGTTAATCCTCTTACAGGACAGGATTATGCTGCTGGAGAACTTGAAACAGCTGATAAACTTATTACTTTGCCATATTTCTATGGTTATATTACAGAACTCTTTGGAACTGATTCTGAGACAGTAGTATTGGGCGCTATGCCAGTATGGGTTCTGGTGCTAACAATATTCGCCTACTATGTGTGGGCGGATGCTTTTTTCGAAGAAGAGAATAAAATAAAACGAACAATGTTCTTTGTATGTGGAATTATAGTACTTAATCTAATGGGAACATTTTCTAAAAACAGTACGTTTTATTATCAGACGCTTAAAGGCTTTTCGGGAGAGACTTTTTGCTATTCTGTGCTTATTCCTTTTGCTGTGTACGAATGCTTTTATGGTATTACTAAAAGGAAATGGCAGTCAGGTATTTACCTGCTCATGGCTTTTGTCTGCACACTTATAGTAACTAAGATACAAACAGGTATGGTTCCATTTGCAATCGCTCTTAGCCTTGCATTCCTGGTATCACTCGGATTAAGAGTAAGGAGGCGCATGGGATGGTAAGTATTATTGGAGATATGCGTCGTGCTCTTGAGATGGCAGGTGGAAGCGTGGGCTTTACAGCCATATTCCTGGCAGGAGTAATAGGACTTTGGTATGGTAAATTCGAGAAAAGAGCTGAGAGAGTTTTTCTGTTCTGGTATTCGCTGCTGGCATTACTGACAGTTATTAATCCCATTTATATTAAGGCGGTTCGAGGAGCACTTCCTCAGCTTTACTATAATAATTATTACTTGTGGATATTGCCACTTATTCCAGTAATTATTTATTCCTGTGCTTCTGCAGTAAAGAGGCTGGGAAGCATTAAGATGAAAATATTCTTTATAATAGCTCTTTTGGCGTTACTCGTTCTTGCGTCAACAACTTCATTTACGGCATCGGACATGAATGTTTTAGAGCGAATGGAAGCGAAGGAAAGAAAAGATGGAGTCATCAGGTATATCGCGTACTCGCTTGATAACAAGGAGGCAGATAGCTGTCTTATATGGGGCGAGAGTGAGGTAATGGAAAGAGCGCGCCAGTTAGATGGCCGTATCCATACATTGTATGGCAAGGATAAATGGCAGCAGGATGGTTGGGATGACAAGGTCTTTGATGAGCTTGATTTGGCTTATGAGATTATAAAAACAGCTCCTATTATGCAGGATAAATTGCTGGAGCTGGCAATAAAATACGACTGTGATTACATTATTCTATCAAAAGAAGGCTTTGATAATATGGACATGAAGGTTCCGGAGAACCTGGGTAAATATATTCTGGAATATTCAGATGGCGTGTATGTTGTATATTGCAAAGAGAATTAATTACCAGTATATGATGAGGATTAATAATTGATTAGTATTATTTCACCTGTTTACAATGCGGAAAAATACATATCGAAAACCATAGATTCAGTGCTAGCTCAGGACTACAAAGATTTTGAACTGATACTGGTTGATGATGGCTCGTCAGATAAAAGCGCCAGTGTTATAAAAGGTTATAGTGATCCAAGAATCAGATATGTAATTAACGATAGCGAAAAGCACGGAGCTTTTAGTGCTAGAAATAAAGGTATCAGTGAAGCTGGTGGCAGATATATAGCATTTATTGATGCTGATGACTTATGGGATGAGCATAAGCTTTCAAGAAGTCTTGAATATATGAATTCAAAAAATGCAGCTTTTGTTTTTACCGGCTATGAGTTTGGCGATGAAGAAGGCGTAGGGACTGGCAAAATAGTTCACGTACCAGAGGCTATAACCTATAAAAAAGCATTGTCACGAACAGTCATCTTCACCTCAACAGTTTTGTTTGATACTGAAAAGCTCTCTCGGGACTTAATATATATGCCAGATATTCCTAGTGAAGATACCGCAACCTGGTGGAACATACTAAGGACAGGTACCACAGCCTATGGCCTTGATGAGAATCTGGTTATATATCGAAGGAGTAGCAATACTCTTTCTTCCAATAAGCTTACAGCCATAAAACGTATATGGAATTTATACAGAAAAAATGAGGGCTTTGGAGCTGTTAGGAGCCTGTATTATATGGTGGGCTGGGCCTGGAGGGCCATGGCCAGAAGATTGTAGAAGTATAAAAACAATGGTATAATTAAGTGTTATGAAAAAACTGGAAACATCACGTAGAATTTTAATATTATTTGCATCAGCCTTAAGCCTTGCATGTCAGATTACGGCTTACGGTTTTCTTTGGTTCCACTACTACAAGGACATGGTAGCACAGATATTCTGGATTAAGGGTGATATCCTTATGATCAGTATTTATGCTGTCCTTCTGTTTTTCTTTTCAAGAATGTATGGTGGTATGAAGATAGGATACCTGAAGGCATGGGAGGTATTCTTTTCGCAGGTCTTCTCAACACTTTGTGTCAATATTTTCTCATATGGCATCATATGTCTTATGTCTGCCAAGCTGGTAGTACCGGTATATATGCTGGCACTTATGGGCGTGGATATTGTATGGATAGGTTTGTGGACAGCTATAAGCCAGGGATTATATTCATTCCTGTTCCCTCCTAGGGATATGCTTCTTGTTTCAGGTGGCCGCTCTACTGAGGGTATTGAATCCAAGTTCGCGAGTCGTCCTGATAAATACAAAATATGTCGTATCATGAATATTGATGAAGGCGTTGAAGCTATATGTGCCGAGGTACTCAATAGATATGATGCGGTAGTTCTGTGGGATCTTCCAATGACTGAACGTAATAAGATACTTAAGTTCTGTTATGGGAAGTCAATCAGAGTATATCTTATGCCTAAGATTCCGGATGTTCTTATTAAGGGTATGACTGAAATGCATATCTTTGATACACCTATATATCTTACTAGAGAATATGCTCTTACAGTCGAGGAAAGTATAGTTAAGCGTATTGTGGATATTATATGTTCACTTCTTCTTATAGTTATAACTTCACCAATAATGCTTATTACAGCAATATTTATTAAGTGTTATGATTGGGGTCCTGTTTTATATAAGCAGGTAAGATGCACTCAGGATTCCAAGGAGTTTAAGATACTCAAGTTCCGATCAATGAAGGTTGATGCTGAGAAGGATGGTAAGGCAAGACTTGCATCCAAGAACGACGATCGTATTACTCCAATTGGTAAGTTTATAAGAGCATGCAGAATAGACGAGCTCCCACAGCTTTTCAATATCTTAAAGGGTGAAATGTCATTCATTGGACCTAGACCAGAAAGACCAGAGATTATAGCCCAGTATATTGAAGATATGCCTGAATTTATTTTCCGAATGAAGGTTAAGGCTGGACTTGCAGGTTATGCGCAGGTTTATGGCAAATATAATACAACTCCTTATGACAAGCTTAAGCTTGACCTTGCTTATATTGAAAACTATTCAATATGGCTCGACTTTAAGCTTATGCTTCTTACTCTTAAGATTGTTCTTAAGCCAGAGAGCACTGAAGGTGTTGAAAGCAATCAGACAACAGCTCTTAAAAAATAGGATAAAGGTATGCAGGATTATTTAAATGAAGCGGTGGATTTAAAAAGATTTGCCCTTCTAAATAGAAAAAGAATATGGATTGTTTTGCTTGGAGCATTACTTGGTGTCCTGATTTTTGGTGGCGTGTATTATATTAAAGCAGCTATTATGTTAGGTCCTGATATGTATCGATGCAAGGCTCTTTATTATATTACTTTCGATACTGAGGAATTTGAGGCAGTTCATGATTATTACAATGACTTTACCTGGAATGAAGTGCTTGATTCCGATAAAATCATGGGAAAGGCTGCTGAGGCGATTGGAGCTGACAAGCAGTATATGGCTGAAATTTCGGTTATTCCAACCATGTCAGATATTCGTTTTATATGGGTGTATTTTGAGGATGAAGATATATCTAGAATAGAAGCCATGCAGGAAGCTACAGGTCAGGCACTAGTTAACTTTGCACTGGAAGAAAAAGGTTTTACATCCATAGAAAAATGGGATGGACCTATTACTGAGAAGATAGAGGTGCCATTACTGGTTACTCGTAATCTTGTATTTGGCGTGGTAGTCGGTATCATTGCTGGCGTATTGGTTCTTATCTACTTAAGCGCAAGGGACAGCTCTGTTTATACTTACGAGGACTTTTATAATCGTTTTGGTATTTATCCTATAGGAATGATTTTTGGAAAAGGCAAGAAATACTGTGACGAGAGACTTGCTGATAATCTTGCTATGCTTTGCAGTGACAAAGATTCTAAAAAGATTAATCTTTTTAGAGCTGAAGCACTTAATGAAGTTACAGAGAAGGAATTCGAAGTAGAAGAGTTCGAGAAAAATGTTCTCCCTGATGGAGTAAGTGTGAATATGCTTTATCACGAGAATAACAGCTCTTTTATTAGCGAAGCTAAGTCTGGAGCTCTAGGGATTATGCTTGTTAGCTGTGGTAAGGATGATTATGGCAGCTTATCGAGAGCTGTTAATAATGCGAAGCTGATGGGAATAGAAGTGGCTGCATATATCCTGGTTGATGGTGATGAGGCTATTTATAATGCCTACTACAGGGTTGGCAGATAGTGTTTAATGATTGGAGATTAAGATGACATTACAGGTATTAGTGTCATGTATGAATAAAGATATGGATGATCTGGTTTCTTCAATGAGACTTGCATCCGATGCAATCATAGTTAATCAGTGTGATCATTATGATTATTCAGAGAAGAATTATGATGGCAATAAAGTACAGTTTTTCTCTATGAATGAGAGAGGCGTTGGTCTTAGCCGTAATACAGCTTTGCAAAGAAGCGAGGCAGATATCATTCTTTTCTCAGATGAAGATATTGTATACGACGATGGATATGAGAGCAAAGTTTTGGAAGCATTTGAGGCAAGACCAGGTGCTGATATGCTCATATTTAATATGAGGGTATGTGAGGAACGATTTACATATCATACTACTAAGGAAAAAAGAATACATTCATATAATGCAGGCAGGTATCCAACCTACAGCTTTGCAATTAAAAGAGAAAAGCTTATTAAGACCGGTGTGACATACTCACTTCTTTTTGGAGGTGGTGCCAAGTATAGTGCAGGTGAAGATAGTCTGTTTCTTATGAACTGCATTAAGAAGGGCCTTAGGGTGTATGCTCTTCCAATCGAGATAGGTGAGGAGAAGGCAAGACCTTCCACATGGTTTCAGGGTTATACAGAGAAGTTCTTTTACGACAGAGGTGTGCTTTACCATCATTTATATGGATGGCTTGCATCAGTATTTGCAGCCAGATTTATTATGGCCAAGAAGAGCTTTATGTGCCAGGAGGTGCCTGCAGGCAAGGCATATAAGCTTATAAAAAAGGGAATTAAAGACGCAAAATGATTTTATATATTGTGGTAGCTGCTCTGTCCGTGGCTCTTGCCAGCAGAGTAACTACAGTTACACAATCTAATACATATGTTTTAACCAGGAGAGTATTAATAAACCGAATTGTTCTTGGAGGTTTATTTGTGCTCCTTTTTTTAGTTTCAGCGCTCAGAATTAATACGGGCAATGACTATCCAACATATATCGAGCGATTTCATGATATTCATTATGGAGTGTATGTTGTTACTGAAAAGGGCTTTAATCAGGTAATAAAATTTATCTACTGGTTCTTTAACAGTGAGTGCTATCTATATGCATTTGCGCTATTTGGTGGACTTACAATTGCTATATTTTTGATTGGTATGTACAAACAGAGCGACAGCTTTGTTCTTACATTTTTTCTGTTTATGGCTTTTGGAATGTATTATCAGACCTTTAATACTGTAAGGTACTATTTTGCTTTAGCCATAGTTTTATATGCGCATAAGTTTATAACAGACAAAAAATATATAAGCTTTATAATTACAATACTCATAGCATCGCTCTTTCATAAATCGACACTTGTATGTATACCAGTATATATACTTGCAACCATTCCATGGAAAAGATGGCAGGCCATTTTGCTTGCGGTTATTTCACCACTTGGTCTGTTATTTAGAAATAACCTTATGGATTTATTTGTAAGACTATATCCATCTTATCAGTTCGAGGAAGAATATCTTGCTGGTGGTCAGCTTAGTATTATTAACGTACTTCGAAGTCTTGGCATCTTAGCTTTATGTCTGATTTTTTGGAAGGATGCAATTAAGGACAATAAGAAAAATAGATTTTATTTTTATTTGAATTATGCAGCGCTTATTGTGTATGCATTTTTCTACTTTATCCCGTTCGTATCAAGAATAGGATATTATCTTAATATCAGTAATATTCTGCTTATTCCTGCAGTTATAAAGTCCATCAAGGATGATAGAAAAAGACGATTAATAACAGCGGGCGTAGTAATAGCTGGGGTGCTGTATTTTATTTTGTTTTTGCGTAAGGCTTATGATGTGGAAGTGAAGATTTTGCCATATTCATCATGGCTTTATGAAGATTTTGATTTCCTACCATTAGTACCTGTACCATATAAGAATCAATAAGAGGTATATGATTTGAGATTTTCGATTATTATAGTCACTCTTAATGCTGGCAGTAAGCTTGAGGAAACAGTAAAGAGTGCGCTTTCACAAACCTATAGGGATTATGAGATATTAATTAAGGATGGAGCTTCAAGTGACGGCTCTCTTGATTTTTTGAAAGAGTTAAATGCTCCTAATATAAGGGTGGTTAGCCGCAAGGATACATCTATATATGATGCTATGAACCAGGCTGTAAGCGAATGCTTAGGTGACTATTATATATTTATGAATACCGGTGATCTATTTGCAAGTAACAAGGTGCTTGCTGCAGTAGCAAAATACCAGGCTGGTCATAGTAGTGACATAGTCTACGGTGATATGCGAAGAAGTGATCAGGATGTTATTATACCTTACCCTGATAGGCTCACTGATTTTGGCCTGTATCGTAATGTTCCATGTCATCAGGTATGTTTTTATAATAAAAGACTATTTGGCCAGAGAGGCTACGATATAAGCTTTAAGGTGAGAAGTGATTATGAACATTTTTTATGGTCGGTATATAAGTGCAAGGCGAAGACTTCTCATATAGCATTACCAATATGTATTTATGAAGGTGGCGGCTATTCTGAGACCAAAGAGAATCTAAAGGTATCAGCCAGGGAGCACAAGCTTATCGTAAGAAAGTATCAGGGAAGTAAATCTGTTATATACGATGCTATTATGATTATTACGCTTCAGCCACTTCGAAAGCTCATGGCGGAAAGTCCTGTGTTTGGACGTTTATATCAGGGGATAAAGGGTATTATTTATGGCAAAAAAGATTAAATGTCTATGGCTTTGTAATATTATGCCTCTTTTTGTGGCTAAGAGCCTTGGTAAGGACGGAACCAATAAGGAGGGCTGGATAGCCGGCATGGCTGCAGTGGTGAGTGCCCACGACGATATGGAACTGGCATTTGCTTTTCCGTATACCGAGAGCATAGAAGGTACGGCGGATGGCATGAATTATTATGGATTTGTATCAGACAGCACTCATCCAGAGAATTATGATGCGAAACTGGAGCTACAGCTATCACAGATATGCAGTAAATATAATCCTGATGTAATTCATTGCTTTGGTACGGAGTATCCTCATACACTAGCACTATTAAAAAATGATGTACTTGCGAGCAAAGCCGTTATTCATCTTCAGGGTATTATGGAGCTGTATGCGGATGCATACTATTCAGGGTTACCAGATTATGTGATTAATAGAAGAACATTTAGAGACTGGCTGCGCCATGATAGCATTAAAGAGCAGAAAGCCAAGTATATAAGCAGAGCAAGCTTTGAAAAAGAAGTGCTTAGACTAGCTAAGAATGTATGTGGACGAACTGATTTTGATAGAGACTATGCGATGTCTATTAATAGTAGTATCCAGTATTACAAGCTAGGTGAAACACTGCGCCCTCAGTTTTACGAAGGAGAATGGAAGTCGGATAATGCTAAGCCTCGAAGCATCTTTGTATCACAGGGAAACTATCCGCTTAAGGGTGTTCATTTTGCGATTGAGGCAGTTGGAAAGCTTAAGGATAAATATCCAGATATTAAGCTATATGTATCTGGCGACAATATTACAAGATTTGCTACGCTTAAAGACAAGATAAAAATTTCAAGCTATGGAAAATATTTACTGGAGCTAATTAAGAAATACAAGCTTAAGGATAATGTGTTTTTTGTGGGGCAGAAGGATGCTGACAGTATGAAGACTTTATTCCTTGAGTCATCGCTATTTCTTGTTCCATCAAGACTTGAGAATTCACCGAATTCTCTTGGTGAAGCCATGCTCCTTGGTGTTCCTTGCGTATCCGCCAGAGTTGGTGGAATACCTTCAATGGCATCAGACGAGGAAGTTATCATGTATGACTGGGATAATGCATCCATGCTGGCTGATTCCATTGACAGGCTTTTTAGTAGCGTGAAAGAAGCTGCTAAGCTAGGTCAAAAAGGACGCGAACGCGGTCAGAAAAATCATGGCAGAGAAGACAACTATAATGCGATGCTTGAGATGTATAAGTCAGTGGCTCAGGCAAGTGTAGATAATAATTAATGGAGATTAGAAGTGGTTATTTCTTTTATATCCAATTACCTTAATCATCATCAGTTACCTTTTAGCAAGGCAATGGCTCAAATGGAGGATGTGGAATATTACTTTATCCAGACTGAAGAGATGGAAGCCGAGCGAAAAAATATGGGCTGGGGATTTAAGGCAGAGGATTATCCTTTTTTTAAAGAATATAGTAAAGATCCTGATGGCTGTAAGAAGCTTATTATGGACAGCGATGTAGTTATCTTTGGCGGAACTGATGATGAGAGCTTTATTATGTCTAGACTAAAGGCAGGCCGTTTTGTTTTAAGATACAGCGAAAGAATATATAAGGATGGGCAGTGGAAATTCATTTCTCCAAGAGGCCTTATCAAGAAATATCATGACCATGTCAGATTTAAGAGTAATGTATATCTTTTATGCTCTGGTGCGTATGTAGCTTCTGATTTCTCACTTATTCATGCCTATAAAAACAGAATGCTTACATGGGGATATTTTCCTGAGTTTGTAGAATACAGAGAGGAAGAACTTTTTGGAAATAAGCATCTTAAGTCAAGTGGCGATAAACTAAGGATTATGTGGTGCGGAAGACAGATAGACTGGAAGCACGCAGAACACATGATTTTTCTAACAAGCGCTCTTAGTAAAAAGGGCTATGAATTCGAAGTAAGTCTAATAGGTGATGGACCGCTTCATGATGAACTTGTTACGATGGCTAACGAATATGATGTGGCTGATAAAATAAATTTTAAACCGTTTATGGAGCCAGCCAAGATCAGGGAAGAGATGCTTGCATCAGATATATATGTTTTTACCAGTGACTATAAAGAAGGCTGGGGCGCAGTATTAAACGAAGCCATGAATGCAGGCTGCGCTGTGGTTGCAGGAAGTGGTATCGGTGCTGTTCCATATTTAGTTCATCATGGCGAGAATGGTATGGTCTATCGCAATGGTGATATAGACGAGATGATTAATCTGGTACAGATTCTTATTCATAATGATGATATGCGCCGTGAGATTGGACGAAACGCTTTTGAAACAATTAGGGATACCTGGAATGCTGATGTGGCAGCAGAAAGATTAATGGATTTTATTAAGTCGCATATGGACGATTCCGAGGAGCTTAGTGTCCACGACGATGGAGGGCCAGTATGTCCTGCACCAAATCTGCCACCAAGCCTTGGCTATGAATATACACGTATGTAATTAGGAGTTAATGGGATGAATTTGATATTAAATGCATTCGCCTTTAAGGAAGACTATGGTAGCTCAATGCAGCTAAACAATCGAAGTGATGATTCGAAGCTTCGTACATATATGAAAAATATGGTTGTGTCGTTAGTTTCTTGTAAACTTAAGAATCCTGGTGATACAGTTTGTCTTGCTACGACAAGTGAACCAACCAGCCCATACAAGGAGATGCTTGAAAAGGCGGGCGTGGTTATTCGAATCATTCCTTTTGATAAATTTCTTATGCCTAAGGATTTTCCATGGTCACTTGCATTTTATAAATTATGTGTACTTGATACACTAATAAAAGAAGGCGGTTTTGAGAATCTTCTTTTAATGGACACAGACACAATCACAATGGACAGCTTTGAGGATTTATGGCAGGAGGCAGCGCACGGACTCATGCTGTATCCAGTCAATCATACATACAGCCATAAGGATCGAATGATTATCAAAGAGGCTTATAATAGTCTTTATCCAGATGGTAAGGATAATATGGTGCATTACGGCGGCGAGTTTATTTGTGGTAATAGAGAAGCACTGTCGCAGTTAATGGAATACTGTAGCAGTATTTATGAAGATGTTAAGAAGTCTGAATTTAATATTCCGAAAAATTCTGGTGATGAAGTAATATTATCGATGGCTGCAGCATTATATGTTAAGAAAGCACCAGTTATTACTGCAGGTGCCTATATCTTCAGATACTGGACAGAAAATGGTTTTTACCTTGTTGCAACCAATACAGTAAGCAATCCTGTTTGTGTATGGCATATGCCAGCAGAAAAAGATACAGGAGTTATTCTGCTATATAATTATTACTGCAAGCATGGCGTTTTCCCGGAAAGAGAAAAAGCGGCTTCAATGCTTGGAATAGTAAGTGCCAAAAGACCTTTTGGACTTTACCATATTATGGCAAGGTTCAATAGAAAATTTAATAAATAAGTTTAATAAATAATTCAAGGGTTTATTTATACCATGAGAAAAGAACGAATTTACGTATGTCATACATTTTATCATGCATATATAACATTCCTTAAAGAAATGGCATTGCCAAAGGAGCAGCAGGGCGGCGCAACGCTTGTTCTCAGCAACCTTAGTACAGACCTTACTTCATTAATAGACAAGGTAAAGGCGACCGAATTTTTTGAGGAAGTAATAAGATTTGATGAAAAGCCTTTCTGGTATTTTAAGGAACTTGATAAATACAAGAAAGACAGGGGCAATATAGTTATTAATATGTTTTATCGTATAGCTTTCTCCAGAAAGTTTGCGAAGCTTGAAGCTCCATTTGTTCCAGTGGATTTCAGAGAATATAAGGAAATATATGTTTATTGTGATTCGGATCCAATAGGTCTATATCTTAATATGAATCATATATATTATCATGCGGTCGAAGATGGACTCGATACCTTAAAGACCTGTGATAATGCGAGAGTAAGTAATATAGGTCATTTTAATTTCAAGAACAAGATGGCCAAGATGAATCTTATTTTCATCGAAAATGGACATAGTAAGTATTGTCTTGATATGGAAATCAATGACAAGTCAGTATTAAAATATGACAGGGACTTTTATGTAGAGGTTCCACGAAAGCCACTTTTTGACAGACTTACCAGTAGCGACAAGGATATTCTTCTTAGAGCCTTTATGGACAATAAGGAAGAAATCGAGATGGCCATAAGTGAGGCTAGAAAAGCCAAGGAAGAGCGTGGACAGAAGAGCGTTCTTATCCTATCTGATCCAGTATGTGATCTTGAGATAAGAAAACATATGATGGACGACTTGCTAGCTGAGTACGGTCAGGGGACCAAGGTGTTTATAAAGCCTCATCCACGTGATAAGCTGGATTATAAGTCGCTTTATCCTGATATACCACAATTTGGCGCCAGAGTACCAATGGAGATACTTAATCTTATGGAAGGTGCTCATTTTGATACAGTTATATCCATATTTACAGAGCTTGATGCAATTACGTTTGCAGATGAAAAGCTAAGACTGGCCGAGGACTTTATGGATAAATATGAGAATCCCAAGATTCACAGACATAACGATAATATTTAAAGCAAGGGGAATATATGCTACAGCTTGTAAAGAAATTAAATGAAATATTGGATAAAAAGCAGAAAGGCAATATGGTTGGCCTTGTTATCATGATGCTAATCAGTGCTGTTTTAGAGACTGCAAGTATTTCAATTGTCATACCAGTAGTTACGGTAGTAATGGATCAGAATGCCATCGAAAAGAATAAATTTGTTAGAATGATTTATGATATGCTTGGTTGTCAGAGCACACGAAGCTTTACTATTATAATTATGCTTTCTATGGTAGTTGCATTTGCGCTTAAGAATATATTCTTATTCATTCAGCAGAGAGCACTTTATCGCTTTATATATACCAATCAGTTTAATACTTCAATGAAGGTAATGAAGCGATATATGAATCGTAGCTATGAGTATTATTTATATGCTGATACAGCCAACATCCAGCGTAATATTACATCTGATGTTAACAATATGTATGCACTTGTGATGTCGCTTCTTACTATTGCTTCTGAAGTTATAGTATTCGTATTTTTGGCAGCAGTTCTTATTATTGCT
This sequence comes from Lachnospiraceae bacterium UBA1748, assembly GCA_002314855.1. GTDB lineage: Bacteria > Bacillota > Clostridia > Lachnospirales > Lachnospiraceae > NK4A136. Next base: position 25,757 of record DCHQ01000036.1, on the reverse strand, counting down.
GATCCAAAGCTTACAATAATGATATCTATTTTATTAGTTCTTACTCTTTTGATCATCAAGCTTCTACTTGAGCCAATACTTAAGAGAACAGGTGAGGAAAACAGAGAACACTACAGTGACTTATTTAAGTGGATTAGTCAGATAGTTGCTGGTATTAAGGAAGTTAAGATTGGCAACAGTGAGAAATATTTTATTAATGAATACGAAAAGTGTGGACGAGGCTATGTTGGCGCTGTTAGAACCTTCACACTTTTAAGCAACGTGCCAAGACTTTTTATTGAAACAGTCTGCGTTATAGGTATGATTATTTATTTATTGTTCATTGTTCTTTCAGGTCAGAGTGCTGTTGGAATGATGAGTACAATAGCAGCTTTTGGTATGGCAGTTGTTCGTCTTATGCCATGTGCCAATAGAATTAATAATCAGCTAAATAATATTGCATATTATCAGCCAGCATTCCTTGCAGTAGCTGACAGCCTTAAGGCTGAGATTGATGCCAAGAATCTTGGTATCGAGGAGTTTGAACCTGCAGGAGAAAAGCTTGAAGTTAAAGAGCGTATCGAGCTCAAAAATATATGCTACAAATATCCAAACACTGATAAGTGGATATTTGATAAGGCGGATCTTACTATTCCAGTTGGAAAGAGTATTGGTATAGTAGGTACTTCAGGTTCTGGTAAATCAACAATAGTTGATTTGCTGCTTGGATTATTAGCTATTAATGATGGTCAAATTACAGCCGATGGTGTTGATATTCTCGACAAAGACAACTATCGTAAGTGGCTTAAAAATGTGGGATATATTCCTCAGACCATATTTATGCTGGATGATACTCTTCGTAATAATATTTGCTTTGGTATACCAAGTGATGAAATTGATGAGGAGAGACTATGGGAGGTTATTAAGGAAGCTCAGCTTGATGAATTTATTAATTCACTGCCAGAAGGGCTTGATACTTCCATTGGTGAACGTGGTATTCGTATATCAGGTGGTCAGCGTCAGAGGGTAGGTATCGCTAGAGCTCTTTATGGCAATCCAGAAGTGCTTATTCTTGATGAGGCAACCTCAGCGCTTGATAATGATACAGAGTCAGCAATTATGGAGTCTATTAACAGACTTCATGGTCTTAAGACCCTTGTTATTGTAGCTCACAGACTTCAGACAATTGAAAAATGTGATGAAGTATATCGTGTGAGTGAAGGTAAGATATTAAAGGAAAGATAATTTTATATTAAGTAAATAATTTATGCTATTTCCAAGTGTAATATTTCTATTTTGCTTTTTGCCATTCATGCTTCTTCTATATTTTGGAGTGTGTCAGCATATGCCACAGCAATATAGAATGCTTTCTAAAAATACAATATTATTTATCGGTAGTCTTGTGTTCTACGGATATGGAGAAGGGTGGCTTACGCTACTCCTTCTTTTCTCTATCTTCTTTAACTGGCTAATAGGCCTCGCTATTCACAGATATCACAATAATCAGAACCTCAAAAAGCTGTTCCTTACATTGTGCGTTCTGGTTAATATAGGGGTGTTCTTTGTATTTAAGTATTTTGATTTTACTGCGGGTATTATCAACTCAGTTTTAAAGACCAATATTCCATTTCTTCATTTGGCATTGCCTATAGGTATATCTTTTTTTACTTTTCAGGCATTATCCTACGTAATAGATGTTTACCGGGGAAAAGCTGAGGTTCAAAAGAACCCATTCTATGTGGGACTGTATATAGCGTTGTTTCCGCAGTTAATTGCAGGACCAATAGTTCGTTATGAAACGATTGAGAAGCAGATAAAATATAGAACTGAGACCAAGGCAGGATTTAGCCAGGGCATAGCAAGGTTTATAACGGGACTTGGTAAAAAAGTACTTATAGCAGATACTATGGCTATATTTGTTGATCGTATTGCTTACCGGATTGATATGAATCAGCCAGTATCTGTTCTTATGGGATGGGTAGCTGCTTTTAGCTATTTGTTCCAGATTTTCTTTGATTTTTCATCCTATTCAGATATGGCCATTGGACTTGGAAAAATGTTTGGATTTGAATTTTTGGAGAACTTTAACTATCCATTAACAGCTGTATCTGTCACAGATTTCTGGCGCCGCTGGCATATTTCTCTTACATCATGGTTTAGAGATTATATATATATTCCTCTTGGCGGCAATAGGAAGGGTAAGCCTCGTATGCTGCTCAATATGTTTATTGTCTGGCTTCTCACTGGATTATGGCATGGCGCTGCATGGACCTTTATATTCTGGGGAATGTTCAATTTTGGATTGCAGCTTATAGAACGCATTATCGGGCTTGGTAAGAAATGGCAACTGCCTGTGTTGCTAGCACATATATATGCGGTTCTGGCTGGAACTCTGGGCTTTGGAGTACTCTTTAGAGCAAGCTGCATGTCCAGCGCAATAAGACATTTCAAGATACTTATAGGAATAGGAAGTGCAGGACTGGTAGACAGTGTATCAGCCTTTTATATCAAAAATAACTGGATGTTTTTCGTTGCAGCCATTATCTTTTCGACAGCTATAGGTAAGAAGCTTGCTAAAAATGCAGTTATTTACCAGATACTTCTTGGAGCACTATTTTTGATGTCCATTATATATATACTAAAGCAGGTTTATAGTCCGTTTATTTATTTCAACTTTTAGATTTGTATGAGTGATAATAATTCTAATAATACAATTACATATAATGGCCTCTACGTATTTTTTATAGGTGTTATAGTGCTTTTTGCGACTATTAATATCTATGAATTTGTCTTTGGCATTGGCGGCGGCTTTAATGGTTTGAATAAGCTTTCATTAGCTGAGAATCAGTCAGTCACGTTATGGGGTGGAATCCAGAGGGTACTTGGAAAAGAACAGGTGTATGGTGCCACAACGTATGGGGATGTGGCCAAGCTTTCCAATGGATATTCATATATGCCAGAGATAGATAATGACGTTTCTCCTATGCTTGAAAGTGTTAGAGAGGCTAGTGAGCTTGCTGACAGTATGGGCGCAGGCTTTTTGTACGTGCAGTGCCCAGTTAAACAAATAGACGGAAGATATTATGATCAGGGCGTGCAGGATTATTCCCTCGATAAATATAATGCCATGATAGCTGGTCTTGAGGACATGGATATTAATTATATTGATATGAAGCAGGTCCTTCTTGATAGCGATAAAGACTGGTTTGAATATTTCTATTATTCAGATCATCACTGGCGTAATAATGCTGCTTTTATTGCATATAACCGAATATGTGATGAGCTTAAGACTAACGGCTTCTTGATTGACGATTCTCTTATAAGTGAGGATGCTTTTAGTATTGAAAGCTATAGTGATATTTTCCTTGGCTCGCATGGACGTATGGCAGGACCGCTTTATACAGGACTGGATGGTTATGAGCTTTATATTCCGAAAGAGGATATGAATTATTCATTAAAGGTTCCATCAAAAGGGATAGAGGTTAGTGGCAGTTTTCAGGATTGCATAGTTCACAGGGAATATCTTGAAAAGTACAGCTATGACTATTATGCCTACTATACTTATTTTGATGAAGATTATGAGCTTATAGAAGTTACAAACCATACTAAGGCTGATGGGCCTAGGGTGGTAGTTGTAAGAGATTCTCTAGCAGTTCCTACGTCAGCCTTTTTGGCGACGCAGTGCTCGGAGCTAGATATTTTGGATCTTCGCTATCTTGAAAACGTGGATAGTGTGGAATACATAAAGGAAAAAGAACCAGATTATATCATATATATATTTGGAACCGGTTATCTTGGCGACGAAGCCGCATCGAGACTCCGCCCAATTGATTAAAACATGGATATTGTGGTATAATTAAGCCAAATGTGTATTTGTAAATTATGTTCCGTGGAAAGGATAAATAATATGTTAAACAATAAAACAATTCTCATTACAGGTGGTACAGGTTCATTCGGTAAGTGCTTTACAAAATATGTACTTCAGAACTATGACCCAAAGAAAATCATTATCTATTCTCGTGATGAATATAAGCAGTTCATTATGCAGAATGAGTTCAAAGAGTACAAGGATAAGCTTCGCTTTTTTATAGGTGATGTAAGAGATCTTGATAGATTAAAAAGAGCTTTCAATGGTGTTGATTATGTGATTCATGCAGCAGCTCTTAAGCAGGTACCAGCATGTGAGTACAACCCTAACGAGGCCATTAAGACTAATATTCATGGTGCCATGAATATCATAGAAGCAGCTCTTGATTCAGATGTTAAGAAGGTAGTTGCTCTTTCTACAGATAAGGCTGTTAATCCAGTTAACCTTTATGGTGGTACCAAGCTTGTATCAGACAAGCTTTTCATTGCAGCCAATGCTTATGCTGGAGCAGGTGATCTTTGTTTCTCAATTGTACGTTATGGTAATGTTGCAGGTTCAAGAGGATCTGTAATTCCATTCTTTAAGAATATTATCGACAAGGGTGGCAAGGAACTTCCTATTACAGATTATCGTATGACTCGTTTCTGGATAAGCCTTACAGAGGGAGTTAAGCTTGTTATCAAAGCGCTCGAGGAATCAAAGGGTGGCGAGACATTTATTTCAAAGATTCCTTCATTTAAGATTACAGATCTTGCACAGGCTATGATGCCAGGCTGTGAAATGCCAGAGGTTGGTATCCGTGAAGGCGAGAAGCTTCATGAGATTATGGTTACTGTTGAAGATTCTATGACAACATATGAGTATGAGAATCATTATATCGTATATCCTCAAATGGTATGGAGCCAGGATAAGATGCCTGTTCCAACAGGTAAGAAGGTTCCTGATGGCTTCTCATACAGCTCAGGTAATAATACAGTATGGCTTACTGTTGATGAGATTAAGGAAAGATTGAAAGAGATAGATTTGGAGCATTAATTATGCCTACTATGCAGCTTAAGAAAAACAGAATTATTGGTGATGGACAGCCAGCGTATATTATCGCTGAAATGTCTGCCAATCATGCAGGTGATTTTGACAGAGCAGTCGAGATAATCAGGGCAGCCAAAGAAGCTGGCGCTGACTGTGTCAAAATACAGACATATACAGCGGACACTATAACCCTTGACTGTCATAACAAATATTTCACTCTTGAGAATGGTACTTGGGAGGGAGCTAATCTTCATGATTTATACAATGAAGCCTATACTCCTTGGGAATGGCAAAAGGCACTTAAGGAAGAGGCTGACAAGATAGGTATCGATTTCTTTTCGACACCATTTGATAAGTCTGCAGTTGATTTTCTTGAATCCATTGATATGGAGTTTTATAAAATTGCCTCATTTGAAGCAGTAGATATTCCTCTCATCAAAGAGGTGGCCAAAACAGGCAAGCCTATTATTATGTCAGTAGGTATGGCTTCGTTAGATGAGATTGAGGATGCTGTTGAAGCTGTGAAGTCTACAGGCAATAATAATCTTGCGTTATTAAGATGTAGTAGTGTTTATCCAGCTATTCCTGAGAATATGAATCTTTGGACCATTCAGGATATGAAAAAGAGGTTTGATCTTCCGGTAGGTTTATCAGACCATTCACTGGGACATATAGCAGCTGTAACTGCAGTAGCTCTTGGAGCTAGTATCATTGAAAAACATTTTTGCCTTGGACGAGATATTGAAAACCCTGACTCATCATTCTCAATGGAGCCAGTTGAGTTTGCAGCTATGGTTAAGGCAATAAGAGACTGTGAAAGAGCCATGGGCAAGGTGAGTTATGAACTTAGTCAGGCTGAAAGCGATAGTCGTAATATTCGTAAATCAATATTCGTTTCAGCCAATATTAAAGCCGGTGATACTTTTACAAGTGACAATATAAGAGTAGTCAGACCAGGTTATGGACTTCCACCAAAGTTCTACGAAGAGATTCTTGGAAAGACTGCCAAATGCGACATACTATTTGGTACTCCATTATCCTGGGAGCATATTAAATAAATGACTGTATATATACGTACTGAAGCCAATAGAACAACAGCCACTGGACATATGACCAGATGTATTGCCATAGCCAAAGAAATAAAGGCTATGGGTGGTGAGGCTGTCTTTATTGTGGCTGAAGAAGGCTCTATGAGGATGCCAGATGAAGCAGGTTTTAAATGCCTGTGTCTTAATAGAACCTGGGATGATTTTGACGGGGAGATTCCAGTTATTCTGGAATTCATCGAAAAAAATAATATAAAATGCATACTGGTTGATAGCTACTTTGTTACTGAAAAGTATATGGCAGCTATTAGCGAAAAAACAAAGACCGCTTATATTGATGATTTGCATGAGAGGATATGGCCAGTGCATGCAATCATAAATTATGCGGTCTATTATGATTTATTTGATTATGAAAAGGAATATCCATCCAGTGATAAACTGCTTGGATGCGAGTATGCGCCGCTTAGGCCAGAATATACTAATCTCGACATAAAAGAGATATCTGACGTTAAAGATGTACTGGTAGTTACTGGAGGCAGTGACGAGTATCATTTTATTAAGTCTATGGCTGGAATGGTAGAGGGCTGTGATGAACTGAGTGGTATTAATTTCACATTTGTTTGTGGTGTGTTTAACGGTGATTATGATGAGCTTGTAGCTCATTATGAAGACCATAAAAGTATACACATGCTTAAGTCTGTACCTACACTTAAGCCGTATATGCTTTCTAGTGATATGCTTATTACCGCAGGCGGAACGACTCTCTATGAGGCAGCAGCCTGTCAAATTCCGTGTATAGCATTTAGAATTGCTGACAATCAGAAATACAATGTTGATGGCTTTGCGTCCAGGGGACTTGTCTTCGATGCAGGCGATGTTAGATATAATTTTTCATACAGTGCATTATTAGAGCAGGTTATTGAATTAATTAATAGTAGGAAGCTTCGTAGCGATATGAGAGAACTGCAGAAAAAGACTCTCGATGGCAAAGGGGCATGGCGACTTGCCAAGTATCTGATGGATCTTGGCTGATAATAATAAGGAATTAGCGCGAAGGGTAGATGATTAATATGCAGGATAATAAACCAGCTATACTTGGAGGAACTCCAGTTAGAACAAGTAAATTGTATTATGGACATCAGTACATTGATGACAATGATATTCAGGCAGTTGTTGATGTACTTAAAAGTGATTATTTGACATGTGGACCTAAGATAACAGAGCTTGAGAAAAAACTCTGCGATTATACTGGGGCTAAGCATGCTGCAGTAGTAAGCAATGGTACAGCAGCTCTACATATAGCGTGTCAGGCTCTTGGAATAGGACCAGGGGATCAGGTTATTACTACGCCAATTACATTTGCTGCATCAGCCAATTGCGCCCTTTATTGTGGAGCTGAGCCAGTATTTGCCGATATAGACGAAGCGACTTACAATATTGATCCGAAAAGCGTACTTGAAAAAATCACAGACAAAACTAAGGCAATAGTTGCAGTGGATTATACAGGTCAGGCAGTACAGCTTCGAGAGCTTCTTAGCATATGCAGAGAAAAAGGAATATATCTCATTGAAGATGGCGCTCATTCACTTGGAACAAGCTATGATGGCAAGAAGGTTGGTGGAATAGCTGATATTACTACATTCTCATTCCATCCAGTTAAGACTATTACTGGTGGAGAAGGCGGAGCCGTTCTTACTAATGATGACCAGCTTGCAAAACGTATTGAGCTTTATAGAAGTCATGGAATCACAAGAGATACCTCGCTTATGGAAAGAGAATCTGAAGGTGGATGGTACTATGAGCAGGTTGGACTTGGTATGAATTATAGAATGACTGATATTCAGGCAGCTCTAATATCGAGTCAGCTAGATAAGCTTGATATGTTTAGTGCAAGAAGAAAAAGTATTGTTAACAAGTATAATCAGGCATTTGCTGATATGCCAGGTGTAATTGTTCAGCAGGAAATTCCAGAGTCAGATACAACCAGACATTTATATATACTTAGACTCGACCTTAATAAACTTAGCATTGATAGAAAGCAGTTCTTTGACGCTATGGCAGCTGAGAATATATGTTGTAATGTTCACTATATACCAGTATACAGACATCCATATTATGAGAAACTTGGTTACAAGAAAGGTCTTTGCCCTAAGGCAGAGGCGCTTTATGAGAGCATGATGAGTCTTCCACTTTACTATTCTCTCAGTGATAGTGATGTGGATGATGTTATTGCTGCAGTTAAGAAACTTGTGACATATTACAAAAAATAAAAAGGAAGTACGGCAATGAATGCTTTGGCTATAATAACAGCAAGAGGTGGTTCTAAAAGAATTCCTCGTAAAAATATAAAGCCTTTTCTAGGTAAGCCTATAATAGAATATTCAATCGATGCAGCCATTAGCTCAGGAATGTTCAGTGAGGTAATGGTATCCACAGATGATCAGGAGATAGTAGATATTTCTACAAAGGCAGGAGCTACAGTTCCCTTTATGAGAAGCGAGAAAACTGCCAATGATTATGCAACTACGCTTGATGTTCTACTCGAGGTAATAGAAGAGTATGAATCTAGGGGCAAGCACTTCGATTATATGTGCTGCTTATATCCAACAGCTCCATTTGTAACAGCTGATGCTATAAGCGAAGCCATGAATATATTAATTGATAAGCAGGCTGATACTGTATTCCCAGTGGTAAAATTTTCGTTTCCACCTCAGCGCTGCATGATAGTTAAGGATGGAAAGCTTGAAGCTAAGTGGCCTGAGTACACTCAGACAAGAAGTCAGGACCTTGAGCCATATTATCATGACTGCGGCCAGTTCTATTGTATTAATGTGAATAGTTTTCTTGAGCAGCGAAAGATTATGATGAATAATGTACTTCCATTTTTCCAGGATGAAATCAACGTTCAGGATATTGATACCATGGAAGACTGGGCTATAGCTGAAATGAAGTACAAGATTTTAAAGGATATAAAATGAAACATTATCTAAGGAGAGCAACTCCAGATGATAAAAAATTAATATTTGAATGGGCTAATGATGCTGATACCAGAGCTAATTCATTTAATAGTGAGCCTATTAAATGGGAAGATCATGAGAAATGGTATGACAGTAAAATGTCTGACGATAAATCAAGAATGTATATTCTGATGGATTTCTTTAAGCCCCTTGGAGTTGTACGCGTAGACTTAGATGAGACTGGAACCAGTGAGATAAGCTACTCTATTGACAAGGACGAGAGAGGCAAGGGTCTTGGCAGAGAGATGCTTATGCTCCTTGAAAAGCAGGTTGCAAGAGAGAATAATAAAGAGCTTATTGCTCATGTTAAGGCAGACAATGAAGCTTCTAAGAAGATATTCTACTCACTTGGATATGAAGAAAAGATAAGTGAAGATCAGGTTACATTTACAAAAAGGGCAGGAAGCACAGCATCATCTATCTATAAAAAGGACCGTGATGCTAACCTGGAGATTCTTCGAGTAGTAGCCATGATGATGGTTGTGGTACTCCACTATCTGTCAAAGGGAGGACTTCTTGCGGATCCATCCAAGGACTTTTCAGTAACAAATCTTTTATTTTGGCTTACAGAATGCTTTGCGGTAAGCTGTGTCAATGTATATGTGCTGATTAGTGGCTATTATATGGTCACATCTAAGTTTACATTTACGAAGCTTTTTAGAACCTGGGGTCAGGTGTTTTTCTATAGTGTCGGTATCGCTGTTTTTTCAGTGGCATCCGGCATGATTCCGTTTGAGAGCTTCAAGAATACCTATGAGTTACTGTTTTTGTGCTGCCCTATTGTAATGGGACACTACTGGTTTGCAACAGCTTATTTTATTTTGCTTTGTATCGCGCCAGTTCTTGGAGCGGCAGCCAGAAATTTAACCAAGAAACAGTTCGAGATTATACTTGTATGTCTGCTTTCAGTATTTTGTTTCGTTAAGACAATTATGCCTTATCAAATGATATTTGATGACAGGGGTAATGGTGTTCTATGGTTCATATGCCTGTTTATGGTGGCGGCATATATTAGACTTCATGGCGACAAGCTTCATAAGGGTAAAGCCAGGGCTTTCTCTATGTATGTGCTTTTCAGCCTGCTTGCTTGGTGCTATTTATTTGTGGCTGCTATATTTACTGCAAGAACATCAAGATTCGAGTTCTTATGGCAGCAGGTTACTGATTTCAATTTTGTATTTGTCTTCATGGCATCAGTAAGTCTGTTCATGTTATTTAAGCAAATAAAGCTTAGTAATAATGGCGTTGTTAGATTTATAACAAGACTGGCTCCATTTACCTTTGGAGTATATCTTCTTCATGAACACATTCATTTTGCACATAGATGGATAGAGTGGCTTAATGTCGGCAAGACCTACGGGTGGCTGAGGCCTCTTCATTTGATAGGAACAGTTCTTGCTATTTTTGTGGCAGGAATAATTGTAGATGCTATCAGAAGTATTATTTTCTCTGGAATAGAATCGCTGTTTAATGTTTGCCTTAGAATATATTATTCTAAGAAAGAGGTGTGGGATTATTTAATCTTTGGAGTACTAACCACCATTGTCAGCTGGGTGTCCTATGTTGCAATAAGCAGAATATATCTTCCATTCTTTTATGAAGGAACTGATTCTGCTATGGCGTTAATCAGTAATGCTCTTTCGTGGGTTATCGCAGTTGCATTTGCCTACTGGACTAACAGGACTTTTGTATTCAAAAGTGTTACAAAAGGACTGGGACCGGTTTTCAGAGAGTTTATGGCCTTTGTAGGTGCCAGAGTATTTTCTTTCATTGTAGAGCAGGGGCTTCTTTTCGCATTTGTAGAGTGGCTGGGAATAAATGATATTATAGCCAAGCTGATTATTAGCGTGATTGTTGTAATTCTCAATTATGTTTTCAGCAAGCTATTTATTTTTAAGAAGAATTAATGAGTGGCATAAAAAAGTGTTTTAATAAAATTATAATTATTCTTGGAATATTACTTGCTGTAGCTTGTATAGTAATGTCTGGAAGGTTACTTACTGGTCTTAGTAGTGAGGGTGGTAAGGAAAGCGTCCAGGTAGTATTCCTTGGAGATAGTATATTTGGAAACTTCAGGGATGAGAGTTCCATACCAGCGTTATTTTCTAAAAGCACCGAAAAAACAGTACTTAATGCTGGTCTTGGTGGAACGACAGCAGCTGTATGCGGTAACAATCCTAGGAGCGAGGTTGTGCAGGACAGTTTATCGCTTGTAGGTATTGCAGAGGCAATATTTTGTGGGGACTATTCCATTCAACGAAGCGCAATTCCTTCCAGAGTGGCCAACGGTGATCTTACATATTTTGATGAGACCATTAATGATTTGGAAAGCACAGATATAACAGGCGCAGAGATTATTATTATAGAGCACGGATTAAATGATTATTTTAATGACTGGCCAATTGATGGAGCAGCTGGCAACACCAATTCATATACTGGTGCGATGAATTATGCTATTAAGCTCATAAAGGCTAAGTGCCCGAATAGTACGATAGTACTGGTATCTCCAGTTTATGGAAGGGATAATCTTAGTGGTTATTCTTTGGCGGCTGAAATGGTAGCCAAGGATCAGAATATATATTTCTTTGATGCTTATAATGCAGGAATAGTTGATTCATCGAATGTTGATGAAGTAACTATAGATGGCATACATCTTAATGAAATCGGGCGAGAAATCTATGCTGATAAGCTGTATGACTATTGTAAGAGTCAGGGATTATTATAAAATCAAGAGAATAGGAATAATAGGATAAGAAAAGGGATAAGAAAAGAAAGATGCAGAAATTAATTGATCAGATAATAAAATTTGGAATTGTAGGAATTATATGTTTCTTTATAGATTTTGGTATTGTAACAGTGCTCACATTTTTAGGAGTTCATTACCTAATTGCAGGTCTTTGCGGCTTCGTGATATCAGTTATTGCCAATTATATTCTGTCTTTTAAATTTGTATTTAAAAGAAAAGAAGATCTAGACAGAAAAAAGGAATTTATTATTTTTGTGGTGCTCAGTGCAATAGGCTGTGGTATCAATGAATTAGTTATGTATATATGTGTTGATGCTATTTATAAAAATGTGGAATGGCTTAGTAGTATGATTCCTGAGAAGATTGCAGTTCTCGGATCCAAGATTGTAGCTACTGCTATAGTCATGGTATACAATTTTGTAACTAGAAAAATATTCCTGGAGAAGAAAAATGATTAATTTTAATGTGCCTCCTTTTACGGGCAATGAACTTAAATATATAAAGGACTGTATTGATAACCAGAAGATATGTGGTGATGGTGGATATACAAAAAAATGTAACGAATGGTTTGAAAATAGAATGAAGGCACATAAGTGCTTGCTTACTACTTCGTGTACTCATGCCACAGAGCTTGCGGCTCTTCTTGCTAATATCCAGCCTGGTGATGAAGTTATTATGCCAGCTTATACATTTGTTTCGACAGCTGATGCCTTTGTTCTTCGTGGTGCTAAGCCTGTATTTGTAGATATCAGACCAGATACCATGAATATTGATGAAAAACTGATAGAGCAGGCTATTACAGATAAGACTAGAGCAATTGTTCCTGTTCACTACGCAGGGGTAGCTTGTGAAATGGACACAATTATGGCTATTGCAAAGAAGCATAATCTTTTAGTTATAGAAGATGCTGCTCAGGGTGTAATGGCGAAGTACAAGGGACAGGCACTTGGAACCATAGGTGATATGGGATGCTATAGCTTCCATGAAACTAAGAACTACAGCATGGGTGAAGGCGGTGCGCTATTGATGCGTGATGAGAAATACGTGGAAGAGGCTGAAATTATCCGTGAAAAGGGTACTGATAGAAGTAAGTTTTATCGTGGTCAGGTTGACAAATATACATGGGTTAACTATGGATCATCTTATCTTCCTAGTGATATGAATGCTGCTTATTTGTATGCACAGTTAGAAATGGCCGATGAGATTAATGATGCAAGACTTGATATATGGAATACATATAAAGAAGGACTTACGCCACTTGCTGATGCTGGTAAAATCGAGCTTCCATTTGTTCCTGCTGAGTGTAAGCACAATGCGCATATGTTTTATATTAAGGCCAGCGATATTAAGGAGCGAACAGCACTTATTAATTATCTTAAAGAAAACGAGATATTATCGGTGTTCCATTATATTCCGCTTCACACATCTCCAGCTGGCAAAAAGTTTGGTGAGTTTAGAGGTGAGGATCGTTATACTACAAAAGAGAGTGAAAGACTTACAAGACTGCCTCTGTACTATGGCCTGACTAAACAGCAGAATGAATATATTATAGACAAAATTTTGGATTTCTATAGATGAATATAAAGTAGATATAAAGATACTATGAAGAAGGCGGGTAAGATACTTCCAATAGCATATTATTTGTTACTGGCTATTCAGGTTATTTTTTGCGCTCTATGGGTAGCAAAATCTTCGCTTAAGCTACCTCTTATTTATGAAGGTTCAATATATCTTGAAGCAGCCAGAGCAATGAAATTTGATGAGTATTCAGGGGTGATATATCCCCTGTTTTTGCGTTTTATTTATCTTGGAATGTCTAATATCAGTGGACGAATAACTGTTGCAGGATTACAGCTTGTAGCTCTTTTATTGTCTGCTGTGTTTTTGATAAATCGAATCAAAAGAATGAGCGCTGTTACTATAGAGTTAAAGTCCTTAGATATAGTGCTTATATTACTTCATTTCATTACATTTCCTTTAGTTGCATATATTATTTTTCTAATGACACCAGAAGCTTTTGCACTAAGCTTTTTTATGGTATGGTGCGGTTATCTTTTTGATGATAAAAAGAAACCACTCGATATTTTTTTGATGGTAACGGCATACATTCTTGCAGGATTTATGAGTATAAAATACGCATATATTATTGGGATAATTTGGCTTGTATATATACTGGTTATGAACCGTAGTAAGATTTTTTTGAATCTTGCCAGATGGATATCAGGTATCTGTTTCATTATTATTATGAACATTCTTTTTATTACTCCAGGATGTTATGGTCGTATGCCAGCCAGTATGGGAACAGGTCTTGTATGTAATTATTCATACGAGGTGCTTGTTCATGATCATTTCTTTTGGCCAGAAGAAGCAAAGGCTGCAATTCCATTTGAAAACCTTGGTAATATTCTTATGGACAGAAGCCATGTTGTTACCAAAATGGGAGAACCACTTCTAAATAATTATTCATACTGGAAAACAGATATACTTGGACTTCAGATAGCCAAAGCCAGTATTATGGTAAGATCGAGAGAGACTATTGACCGATTTTTAGGAAATGTAAGTGATTATCTGCTTACACCTGTAACATTCCTTGAAAATATAAATGGACAGGGCAAGAGTTCGTCGGCCATCAATATTTATTCAATGGCAGGTGGAGATAGCAGACTCGCTGTAATGTATATGTTATTAGGTCTGATTATTTATTCATTAATTATTATTCTGGCCTCGTTTGGTAAAATATTTGACAAAAAGACTTTTAGCTTTTGGCTTATGATGTATTTGGTGGCATCAGTTTTCTGGGCACTTTTTGCTTTTAATTATTTTGACTATATGCTTATGATGCCAGTAATTGCCTTTGGATTAATACTTCTGTCTACCAAGTGGAGATTGATATGCAAATCAATATGCAAATAAAGAAAATAGGAATTCCGCTATGTATCACGGTAATACTTGCTGCGATATTTATGCTTATATATACGCCAACCTACGCTATCAATGATGATTTAATGATAGAGGGGATTTTATCAGGTTCTTATTTTAAGGTATATCCATATACCTATTATTTTAGTGCACCTCTTGGGCTGCTGATATCAGTACTTTATTCGATTAGCATAGGAAATATACCTTGGTTTGGTCTTTTTATCATAGGTGCCAATATATGCAGCATATATGCAATAGAATATGTTGCAGTTAATAGAGTGTGCGAGGGAATAAAGAAACTTATTCCAATATTCATTAGTATAATAATGATTCTATGTTTACAGTTCCAAGGATTTGTATTGCCTCATTATACTGTGGTGGCGGCTTCTCTTGGCGCAGCAGGGCTACTTCTTTTTATTACAACCAGAAACGAAAAGCAGTTTGTGGCACCTATTATTTTCTTTATAATGACATATCTTGTCCGTGAGAATGTTTTCTTTATGCTGGTTCCGTTTATTGGAATCGCATTCATCTATTTATTGGTAGTAAACAAAAACTATAGTCTTAAGAAATATTTCTTGTATGCCATTAGTTTTATAGTAATTGCTGGAGCGATGATTCTACTTAACCATTTGATGGGAAATTCGGCGAAGTGGAATAACTATAAACAGTTCAACAAGATCCGAACTGATGTATATGATTACACAGGAGTTCCTGATGATGACGAGGCGCTTGCCTATTATTTATCCAAAGATATAGATGAATCGGACATAGATCTCATAAAATCTTACAACATAACACTTGCTAGCCAGGAGACAATAAAGGACGAACTTGAGGTAATAGCAAAGTATGCGTATGACAAGAAAAATGAAACTGGTTTTAAGACAAGACTAAAAGAGGCAATAATCGCCTATAAGTATCGTTTATTTAATGAAACCACTGATGCGCCATACAATTATATATTACTGGCATTGTATGCAATAGTTTTATTATTGGCAGTATCTTCCAAAAATCTTTCGAGATTAATTCCAATCGTTCTTCTTGGAGTGGGTGGACGTATGATATGGATTTATCTTTTCTTTGCAGGCAGATATCCAGAACGTGTGACTATGTCTCTATACATAATGGAAAGCCTTTTATTAATGGGAATTATCATAAGACATATAACTAATGATGGAATGGTTCAAAAGACTACCATAATTCAAAAAGCCGCAATAATAGGAGTAGGGGTAGCATTTATATTAGGAAGTGTTCAGGCTGTTAGTAAGCTAGATGTTGAGTATTCGAAAGTTTATAATACTAATTCTAGTGATGATATGTTATACTCATATATGTATGACCATTTAGAGGATTTTTATTTTCTGGATGTATACGCTACTGTTTCAAGAACTAAACCAGTTCTGGAGGCAAGCCGGTATTCGCCTAAAAATTATAAAATGCAGGGAGCGTCACTAATTTCGCATGAATGTGAGAACTATATGCTTCTTGGTGGATGGATGGTAGCACATCCTTTGTATAATGATAAGCTTGACCAGATTCTATCGAATGCTGGTGAGAATACAGTATGTGGCGCTTTATTGGCCAATAATAGCTTTCATATAGTCGTAAAGGACGGAGTGGGTGCCGACCCAGATGAGTTATCCAGAGTGGTTGGCGCGAAGGCTAGAGTGGTAGATAGTATAGAAGCTGGCGATGAGACATTCTACGTGTATTCTTTTTGTGAGTGATAAAAACAGATATGGCGGAGATAATTAGAACAGGTGACAATATCATACTTCGTCGAATGAATATTGACGATACAGATAATATCGTGAGATGGCGCAATAGCCCTATTGTTATGAGTTATTTTATTATTCGTTCGCCGCTTACGAAAGAAGTACATGAGAACTGGATAAAGACAAAGGTAGAAGCAGGCCTTGTTGAACAGTTTATTATAACTATAAAAGATAGCGGTAAAGAGATTGGAAGTGTCTATTTTAAGGATATAGATCAGGCTTCTCATACTGCAGAATTTGGCATATTCATTGGAGAAGAGAGCGAACTTGGCAAAGGCTATGGCTATGAAGCTCAGAAGCTGGCACTCGATTACGCATTTACCGAAATGAAAATGAAAAACATTATATTAAGAGTTCTTTCTGATAATAAAGCAGCGATTACCAATTATAATAAGTTTGGTTTTTCTGTTATGGAGGATAAGAGCTTTGTAGCTGATATAGAAGGCGAAGAGCATACAGTTATTTTTATGAAGCTCGTTGGAGTTAATTAATGAAGTTAATAAGTTTTGTAATCCCTTGTTACAGGTCAGAGCAGACTATAGAGGGAGTTGTTGAAGAAATAAATAGTGTATGTCAGGAAATAATGGAAGGTTATGACCATGAAATAATTCTGGTTAATGACTGCTCTCCTGATAATACGATGAGTGTTATTAAGTCACTTTGTGATAAATACAGTTTTATCACTGGAATAGATTTTGCAAGAAATTTTGGACAGCATAGCGCTCTTATGGCGGGACTTCGTGAATCAAAGGGTGATATTGTTATATGTCTTGATGATGATGGTCAGACACCGCCGATGGAATGCGTTAAATTAATTAAAGCACTGGAAGACGGAGCTGATGTGGCTTATGCAAGATATAGTCATAAGAAGCATTCTTTATTTAGAAACTTCGGAAGCTATGTGAATGAAGAAATGGCAAGATTCATGCTTGATAAACCTAAGGAATTATATGTTTCAAGCTATTTTGCTACCAAGCGTTTCGTAGTAGATGATATGATTCGTTATGAGAATTCCTATCCATATGTTATTGGTCTGGTGCTTCGTTCAACCAGAAATATTGTTAACGTTGATGTGGATCACAGAAGCCGTGAGGTTGGTAATTCCGGATATACGCTCAAGAAGCTTTTGGGCCTTTGGATGAATGGATTTACTTCATTTTCGGTGAAGCCACTTCGTATAGCTACGGTTATGGGGTGTATAGCCTCAATGCTAGGCTTTATTTATGGAATTATAGTCATTATTCAGAAGATTATTCTTCCGGATAGAGTACTTGGTTTCTCATCTCTTATGAGTGTACTTGTATTTTTTGGTGGAATGATTATGATTATGCTTGGCCTTATAGGTGAATATGTGGGCCGTATATATATTAGTATGAATGCCTCTCCTCAGTATGTTATTAGGGAAAGGTATAACGGTAAGGATAATAAGGACTTTTAATGAACAATAAAGGCTTTGAACAATTCAAAAGAGTGTTTCGATTTTTCGAGACAGGTATAACACTTGGGTGCTTATGCAGTCTTTTTGGATTTGCTTGGATGTATTATTTGAATAATTTGGATGAAAAACCATTCACAGGTAAAGGTAATCTCATGGAGATAGCTGTATATGTGTTGGTTGTTTTTCTGTTTATTAAAATATTTGGCGGCTTTGAAACAGGTTTCTTTACGCCACTCAATGTCATTATGTCGCAGGCTCTTGGTGTATTTTGTGCCAACTGTGTAATGATAGTTGAGTCAGTTCTTGTAATTGGTTCTATGTTCCAGATAGGCAAGATTCTTTTGGCGTTCCTGGCACTTAATGTTGCTCAGATTATAGTGTCTATTATTGTAGTACAGCTTTTCGATTGGCTGCATTTTAAGCTCTTTCCAGCCTGGGATCTTCTTGTGGTTTATGAGAATGATAACGTAAGAATGTTTCTTGATAAGGTTAATACGCGAAAGGATAAATATGTGGTTAGCGAGGTACTTAAGGTCGACGCTGGCTATGATAAAATCTGCGAACGTATTAAGGCTCATGATTCGATTATTATTTATGATGTGTCGTCAGAACTTCGTAATGACCTTCTAAAGTACTGCTATGGCGAAGGTGTACGTGTATATCAGACTCCAAAGATATCAGACTTACTTATCAGAAGTGCGAGAGAGCATCATCTTTTTGATACGCCTCTTCTTATGTCACGAAACGCAGGACTGACATTTGATCAGAAGCTGGTTAAGCGAGTTCTTGATATTATTATGTCAGTTATTATGTTTATCATAGCTTCTCCTTTTATGCTTATTACAGCAATTGCTATTAAGCTTGAGGATCATGGACCGGTATTCTTTACACAAAAGAGAGTGACCCTTGATAATCGAGAGTTCACAATTTATAAATTTAGATCCATGATAGTAGATGCTGAGGCCAAGGGTCCACAGGCTGCTGTTAATGATGATGACCGTATTACGAAGGTGGGACGATTCATCAGAAAGACTCGTATAGATGAGCTTCCACAGCTCCTTAATGTAATAAAGGGAGATATGAGTCTTGTTGGACCAAGACCAGAGCGAGTAGAGCATGTAGAAAAGTATACAAAGGAGATACCAGAGTTTAGATTCAGAACCAGAGTAAGAGGAGGTCTTACCGGTTATGCACAGGTATACGGCAAGTACAATACATCAGCTTATGATAAGCTGAAACTTGACCTTATGTATATTGAGAATTATTCACTGGCTCTTGATTTTCGTATTATTATTATGACTATAAAGGTTATGTTTATGAAGTCCAGCACAGAGGGCTTTGGAGATTCCAATGAGTAGAGTAGCACTATTAGGCAATAGTGATTTAGTTATATACAATTTTAGACGTGAGATAGTGGAAAGACTCATTCAGGATGGGCATGAGGTATATATCCTTATACCTAAGCTTGTTCATAAAGAGTTCTTTGAAAACCTGGGCTGTAAGGTGTACATTACTCCAATAGACAGAAGAGGAACAAATCCTATCACGGACTATAAGCTATATAGATTATATATAAAGCTCTTTAAAGAGATTAAGCCTGATATCATATATACCTATACCATTAAGTGTAGTGTGTACGGTGGTATGGCTGCTCGTAAGCTTCACATTCCGCAAATAGCCAATATAACAGGACTTGGAAGTGGAGCAGTAAGAAGCAGACTGTTTCAGCTTATTTATGACAATATGTATCGAATAGGAGTAAAACATTCGGTATGTACCTTTTATCAGAACTCGGCCAATGAAGAGTACTGTTTAAAACACGGAATCGTTGGTAAGAAGCACAGGCTTTTGCCTGGCTCAGGAGTTAACCTTGAGCATTTTGAGTTACTTCCATATCCGGATGATAGTGAAGTTCATTTCCTTTATGTATCACGTATAATGAAGGAAAAGGGTGCAGATGAGTACCTGGAGCTTGCCAAAGCTATTCATAAGGATTATCCCAATACAGTTTTTCATGTGCTAGGTTTTTGCGAGGAAGCTTATCAGGACTTGCTGCAAAAGTATTCGGATGAAGGTATCATAGTATATCATGGTATGCAGGATGATATGATGGCATTTCAGAAAATCAGTCACTGCACCATTCATCCATCGTTTTATGCTGAGGGTATGAGCAATGTATGCTTAGAGAGTTCATCTGCAGGAAGACCGGTTATAACAACTAATAATCCTGGCTGCTATGAGACTGTGGAGCACGGAGTTACAGGTTTTGTTGTTCCAATGAAGGATACGGCTTGTCTTATAGAAACAGTTCGTAAGTTTCTTGATATGTCCTATGAAGAAAAAAAGCAAATGGGACTGGCAGCCAGAAAAAGAATGGAAGAAATGTTTGATCGTAATATAGTTGTAGAAGCATATATGAGTGAGAGCTCTGAATATATTAACAAAAGATAATTGGAGGCATGGTATGAGTTTATACGAGAAAATAGTAAGTGGTGAGGAAAAAGTATCATTAGTAGGTCTTGGCTACGTTGGTATGCCTATCGCTGTTGCTTTTGCAAGAAAAATCAAGGTTGTAGGTTTTGATTTAAATAGTGCCAAAATTGATTTATATAAGTCGGGTATTGATCCAACCAATGAAGTTGGTAATGAAGTTATAGCTAATACAACAGTGGAATTCACTGCTGATCCAACAAAGCTTCGTGAAGCTAAGTTTCATATTGTGGCAGTTCCTACACCTGTTAATGATGACCATACTCCTGATCTTACTCCAGTAGAGGGAGCCAGTAGAATACTTGGTCAGAATCTTACCAAGGGTTCAATAGTAGTATTTGAGTCCACAGTATATCCAGGTGTAACAGAAGATATTTGTGTACCTATTCTTGAAAAAGAGTCTGGACTTAAGTGCGGAGTTGATTTTAAGATTGGTTATTCTCCAGAGCGTATTAATCCAGGCGATAAGGTTCATAGACTTGAAACTATCACCAAGATTGTTTCTGGTATGGATGATGAAACTCTTGATGAGGTGGCTCATGTATATGAGCTTGTAGTTGAAGCAGGCGTGTACCGTGCAGAAAGCATTAAGGTTGCTGAGGCGGCCAAGGTTATTGAAAATTCCCAGAGAGATATTAATATAGCTTTCATGAACGAGCTTTCTATTATTTTCAATAAGATGGGAATTGATACCAAGTCTGTTCTTGAGGCAGCAGGAACTAAGTGGAATTTCCTTAAGTTCCAGCCAGGTCTTGTAGGTGGTCATTGTATCGGTGTCGATCCATATTATCTTACATACAAGGCAGAGGAACTCGGTTATCATTCTCAGATCATTTTGTCTGGTCGTCGTATCAACGATGATATGGGTAAATATGTGGCAGAGAACCTTGTTAAGAATCTTATTAAGGCAGATATACCAGTTAAGACAGCCAAGGTAGCAATCCTTGGATTTACCTTTAAGGAGAACTGTCCTGATACAAGAAATACCAAGATTATTGATATTTATAACGAGCTTAAGGAATATGGTATAACAGCCATGGTTACAGACGATGATGCTGATGCTGCAGAGGCTAAGAGACTTTATGGTATAGAGTTTGTGCCTATCAGCGATATTAAGGACTGTGACGCTGTTATTCTTGCAGTTGCTCATGATTCGTACAAGAAGCTTTCTATGGATGATATTGCAGGTCTTTACAAGGCTTCTAATCCAGTTAAGGTTCTTACTGATCTTAAGGGTATTCTTGATAAGAAGGCTTATCAGAATGCTGGATATTTATACTGGAGATTATAATTTTTACGTTTATTATATTGTGAGACAGAGGTGGCGAAATGGGATACAGAGATTTAGTATTTCCTGAAGGAAGTGTATTTTTGGTAACAGGTGCGGCAGGCTTTATTGGTTCCAATATATGTGAGGCTCTTACAGATATGGGATATCAGGTAAGAGCTCTTGATGATCTTTCTACTGGAAAGATAGAGAATGTTGAGCTTTTGCAGGACAGACCTAATTATACTTTTATAAAGGGTGACATTAAGGATCTTGATACATGTATGAAAGCATGTGAGGGAGTTGATTATGTTATGAATCAGGCTGCCTGGGGATCAGTTCCAAGAAGTATTGAAATGCCATTATTCTATGAGCAGAATAATATTATGGGTACCCTTAATATGATGGAAGCTGCAAGACAGAATGGTGTTAAGAAATTTGTGTATGCATCTAGCTCATCAGTATATGGAGATCATCCTGTATTACCTAAAAAGGAAGGACAGGAAGGCAACTTATTATCTCCATATGCACTTACAAAGCGTGTCGACGAAGAGTATGGTAAGCTTTACACCAAGCTGTATGGACTTGATACCTATGGCCTTCGCTATTTCAATGTATTTGGACGTAGACAGGACCCTAATGGTGCTTATGCAGCAGTTATTCCTAAGTTTATCAAACAGCTTCTTGATGGCGAGGTACCTACAATTAATGGTGATGGTAAGCAGTCAAGAGATTTTACTTACATAGACAATGTTATTGAAGCTAATATGCGTGCATGTCTTGCTCCTAGTGAGGCTGCTGGACAGGCATTTAATGTAGCATATGGTGGAAGAGAATACCTTATTGATATTTATTATGGACTTTGCAAGGCTCTTGGCAAAGATGTGGAGCCTAATTTTGGACCAGACAGAGCAGGAGATATCAAGCATTCCAATGCGGATATAACTAAGGCTAGGGAACTTCTTGGCTATGATCCAGATTATGATTTTGAAAAGGGTATAGCTTTAGCTATTGACTGGTATAAGGAACACCTAAAATAATGAAAGTTACTGTTCGTATGGATGATATTACGCCTGATATGAACTGGCGTAATTTTAATAGAACCATAGAGCTTTTGGAGAAATATGATGCCTGGCCTCTTCTTGGAATAGTGCCAGACAATCAGGACCCAATGCTGGTGGTAGAGAAGCCAAGAGAGGATTTTGCCCAGATAATACTGGGTCTTCAAAGAAAAGGTGCGGTTCTTGCAATGCATGGGGCTAACCATGTGTATACCACGAAAAAGGGTGGTATTTTCCCTCTTAATCTTTTTTCAGAATATGCAGGGGTACCTTTTGAAGTTCAGAAAGATAAGCTCTCTAGTGCAAAAGAAAAGCTGGATGCGCTTGGTATATCTACTGATATTTTTATGGCTCCAGGTCATACTTTTGATAAGAATACGTTAAAAGCATTAAGAGAACTTGGCTTTAAATATTTGACAGATGGTTTTGGATATAAGCCATTTTACCAGGGAGGCATAGCTTTTCTGCCAATAGCATTTCGTAAGGGTAAGGTGTATAACGAAGGCGCAGGCATGACAACTATTGTGCTTCATGTTAATGACTGGAAGGAAGAGGATTTTGCTTCCTTCGAGAAACTTCTTTCTAGTAAAAATGATTATTTTGTGAGCTATTCCAAGTGGTTTGAGCAAGACATCAGTCAGGAAAGCATATTTAAAAATATAAAAGATTATTTATATGCCACAGAAAAAAGAATTCTGGTTAGTATTATGCGTTAGGAGAAAACGATGAGTGAACCTATAAGGGTATTACAGGTATTAGGACATCTTAATCTAGGTGGCGCAGAAAGCCGTGTAATGGACATGTATCGCGCAATGAATCGTGATCATGTCCAATTTGATTTTTGCATACATAAAAAAGAAGAATGTTTCTTTGAAAAAGAAATTAAGGAAATGGGAGGACGTGTATACAGAATCCCAAGGTTCAAGGTATTCAATTACTTTGCATATAAAAAGGCATGGAGCAACTTTTTTAAGGAGCATAAGGAATTTGCAGCAATTCATGGACATATGACGAGTACAGCGGCCATTTATCTTCCTGTAGCCAAGAAGGCAGGGGTGCCACTAACTATTGCTCATGCTAGAAGCGCAGGTGTTGATCATTCTGTTAAGGGTATTATTACTAAAATAATAAGAAGACCACTGAAAAATAGAACTGATTTTTGCTTTACCTGCTCAGGTCTTGCAGGACAGGCAGTATATGGAAACGAGGCTTGTAAATCAGGCCGCGTGCATATTATTCCTAATGCCATTAATGCATCCAAATATTTATTTAATAAAGAGATTCGAGGCCAGCTTAGAAGTCAGCTTGGTATAGAAGATAACTTGGTTATTGGACATGTTGGTACTTTTAGATATGCCAAAAATCATATGTTTTTATTAGAGGTTTTTGCTGAGATTTTAAAACTGAATAGTAATGCCAGACTTCTTATTGTGGGCGATGGAGAGTTACGCGGCGCAATAGAGAATAAAATCAGGGAACTTGGTATTTCGAATGAAGTTATATTAGCTGGACTAAGGAGCAATGTAGCAGATTATATGAATGCCATGGATTTATTGCTGTTTCCTTCTTTCTATGAAGGGCTTCCAGGTACAGTGGTAGAAGCTCAAGCTTCAGGGCTCCCATGTCTTATTTCAACTAATATTACCAGTGAAGTTGGTCTGTCAGATATTGTAAGGTTTAAAAGCCTTGAGGATCAAGCATCTGACTGGGCCGATGAAGCACTTAGTATGGTGGCGCAAAAACGTGAAACCAGACTGAGTGAGGTTCAGAAAGCAGGCTTTGATATAGAACTTCAGGTTCCTATGATGGAAGAATTTTATAAAACAGGTGTTATTCCAGAAGGTCTTGAATATTTTGACAAGGGAAAGAATGAGTAAAACAGATATTTTAGATGCAAAAAAAAGTAATAGTACAAATAAGAAAAAGCTTATGCTTATAGTACCCATGCTTCATCAGGGCGGTTTCGAAAAGGTATGTGTGGAAACTGCCAGAATTTTGAAAGATAAGTATGATATTACTATTCTTATTTTTTCGAGTGAGGACATTGTTTTTGATATCAATGGACTTAATGTGATATCAATTGATGTGCCGGCCACAGATAATAAGCTGATGAAGGTTATTAATGTACTCAGGCGTGTGATTAAGGTCAGAAAATATAAGAAAAAGCTGAGTATAGATTATGCCTACAGTTTTGGAATAACAGCCAGCAGAATAAATGTGTTATCCAGAGTGGGCGAGTGGGTACTGACAGGACTACGAGGATATACTGATCTGGAGGATGAAAGCTATATTGATTTAATTGGCAAAAAATCTGACGTGATAGTATGCTGTTCTAAGGTGATTGAAGAGGAAGTTCGAAGCAAATTTGGATATAGTAACACAGCTGTTTTATATAATCCCTATAATCTTGATAGAATAAAAAGTCTTGCAGTTGAAGATGTAAACGATAGGCCACAAAAAGGGGATAATAAATATATTGTAACCATGTCCAGGGAAGATGACCTTAAGGGCTTTTGGCATCTTATAAAGGCATTTAGTATTGTGGCTAGGGAGCGAGAGGATGCGAGGCTTGTATTTATAGGTGATGGCTCTTTTGAAAGGTACAAGGAACTCGCTGATAAGCTTGGTGTTCTTGATAAGCTTATATTTACAGGAGTAAAAAGTAATCCATATCCATATCTTGCTATGGCGGATATGTACATATTGTCATCTATTCACGAAGGATTTCCAAATGCTCTTGTAGAAGCTATGGCACTTGGAATACCCGTTATGGCGACTAATTGCATGAGTGGACCAGCCGAGATACTTAGTGCCAATATGGATGAGGTGTCGGATAAATCAAGATGCTATGAGGCTAGCTTTGGAAGGCTGATTCCAGCATTAACAGAGGAACCAGATTTTGATAGTGAGAATATTCCAGAAGAAGACAGGGCTCTGGCTGGGCAGATTCTAGATGGATTGGCGGACGAGAATTGGATTACAACATACGGAATAAAGGCTAAAGAACGGGCGGCATATTTTAATGAAGAGTCATATAAAAACAACTTTGTTAGCATAATAGAGTCGCTATAATAAGATTATGATTAGCTGAAGGTCGAAGTAAATTTGCTTCGACCTTTTTT
>DCHQ01000086.1 GCA_002314855.1 Lachnospiraceae bacterium UBA1748 | reverse complement strand
ATAGAGAATGTTGCTATTTAGTACAAAACATATTATACTAAGTTAGTCGGTATGGCTGCCCTAAGTAAGTGATATTGATACCCGGGTCTTGCGCAATACGTGCCAGTGAATCGTGTCAGGGCGGGAACGCAGCAGCACTAAGCAGGAATTCGTATGTGACGTGAGGGCGCCTGGGAGTAGTTAACTGCTCAGGTAACGCATATCGACTTTTAATTTAGAAATCTTATGGAGGAAAGAAATGGGTAAGAAAGCAACTAAGGCAGCAGGCAACGTATACTACAACGCAAGAAGTGAAGCAGCAGAATACGATACAGTATTCGCCAGTAGAGAGAGTGCATCTGAAGTTCTTGGTATTGAGCGTACTAGACTTGCGAATATTGAGCTTGGTAATCTTACACCATATCCAGAAGAAGTTAAGTGTATGGCCAGAGAGTACAATACTCCAGAACTTTGTAACTCTTATTGTGCCAATGAATGTCCTATTGGTGTAGGCTCAGTCAAGGAAGTCAAGATGGATGATTTTGACAGATTATCACTTAAAGTTCTTGGTTCTCTTAAGGATATTGATTCTATTCGAACGACATTAATTGATATTTCTGAAGACGGTATCATTAGTAAGGAAGAAGAAGAGTCATTTAACGAAATAATCGATGCTCTTGAGAAGATCGCTACTAATGCTCAGGCTCTTAAGCTTTGGGCAGAGAAGAATATTTCGTTTAGATTTGAATAATTAATTCTATGTGCATTAATCAGTATTAGTGCATTTATCAATAGCCATGGAGATGTTACATCTCCATTTTCGGCTTATTTTTCAATTTTCAATGTAATACAGAGTTAGGAAAGGTTCGTGAGTATGAGATATATTACGAGTCATTTTTCTGTTGCTGGCAAAGTGCGTCCTGTTAACGAGGACAGTCTTTGTTATCGACAGGCTTTTTTTGGTGGTCATGAATTAGTTATGGCCACTATTTGTGATGGAATGGGAGGCCTTAGTCGTGGAGAGATAGCTAGTGGTCATGTGGTCAAACGGCTATTTGACTGGTTTGAGAGTAAGCTTCCATCAATACTCGAAAAATATGATTTTAGTAGTGAAATCATCATTAATGAATGGAAAAGACTTATAGGAAGTGAAAACAAAGAGCTTTTTTATGAAGGCCAGTCCAGTGGCAATAAGCTTGGGACAACCCTCTCTGTGATAGTCATTTTCAAAGGCCACTACGTGATAGGCCATGTTGGTGACAGTAGGATATATCATATTGGTCTGTTTTGTAGATGTCTTACTGATGATCAGTCTCTGGTGGCGCATGAACTTAGCGAGGGTTTAATTACCAGACGGGAGGCCAGGAGGGATAAACGCATAAATGTTTTGCTGGAATGTATAGGAGCATCGGAGGTTGTACATCCGCTTTTTTATACAGGGAAAGTACGTGGAGGGAAAATACTGCTTTGCACGGATGGTTTTTGGCATAAGCTACAGGTATTTTGGCTACCAATATATTTCAAAAGAATATGGCCAGTAAATTTAATAAAGCAAAATGAAAAGAAGCTTGAAAAGATAACTATGAGAATAGAGGCTGACGGTGAAGAAGACAATATATCCTCAATTCTTATTGATATAGGAAGGTAATATATGCAGGTGCTTGCTGGATTATTAATTGATGACAGATACAGGGTAGACAAAAAGCTTGGTGAGGGTGGAATGTCCAGTGTATATAAAGTATTCGATACCAGGCTGAAAAAGATATGGGCTATGAAGTTCATAGAAGTAAATGATATATCAGGTGGTATGACAGAGGCCAGCGTACTTCGAAACCTTGAGCATCCATTATTACCGAGAGTTGTTGATGTTGGGCATTTTGAGACCGGCGAAGGAAGATACATATACATTGTTATGGATTTCATTGAAGGGAGAAATCTTGAAGAGGTACTAAGAGAGGAGGGAAGTATTAGTGAAGAGCAATGTGTGTTCTGGATAATGGATATACTAGAAGCGCTTAAATATCTTCATAGCCAGTCTCCACCTGTTATTTATAGGGACATGAAGCCAGGGAATATTATGCTTACCCGGGACGGAAAGCTTAAAATAATTGATTTCGGGATAGCTAGAGAGAAAAAAGTGGGACGAGTCAGTGATACAGTAGCTCTTGGTACGAGAGGATATGCCGCACCTGAACAGTTTGGTGGGCGAGGGCAGAGTGACGAGCGAACAGATATATATTGCCTTGGCGCCACTATGTATCATCTCGTTACAGGAAAGAGTCCGTGCGAACCACCGTATAGAATGTATCCAGTGAGACATGTTAAGCCTGGGCTATCTGAAAATATTGAAAAGATAATATTGATAGCTACAAAGTCTGATCCTAATAAGCGGTTTCAGAGCTGTCAGGAAATGATAGATGCTATTAAAAGCAAAGATATGGCTGTGGATGGGAAGAGGATTCTCAGATTATATATAAGTAACATTTTAATGTTATTAGGTATATTACTTTTGATTTCTACTATCCCTCTTGGGCTTTTTAGTAGAAGGGCGATAGCAGATGAGTATGACTATTATTTAAATCAGAGTGTTATAACATCGGCATACAGCGATAGAATCGGGCTTATTACAGAGGCGATACGCAAAAATCCATCGAAACTAACAGGATACGAATATTTAGCAGATTTATTTGCTGAGGATAAAATTTTTAGCGAAAGTGAAGAAATGCTGATTCTTCGCTTGTGGGAGGATTGTGGTAGCTCCCGATTAACCAAAGATGACAGATCAATTCTTTCATACAGGATAGGCATGCTTTACTGGCTTTATTATTCATATGGCCGAGATAGTGAATTAAATATTAAGCAGAGTATTTCGTGGTTTCAAGAAGCAAGTAAATCGCAAATAGAAGAATATAGGAATATTGCGAATATCTATTATTTAATCGGTATTTTTCATAGAGATGTAGCGGACAAGACAGATATAGAAGGTGATGTATATCTTGAGTACTTTGCTAATCTCGAAAAACTAATCTCGCTGGTTACTAGTGACCATTACAAAAATTATGAAGAGCAGATTGAAATAGCGAGTTTTGTAGAAAAATCTATTGAGTCATATTATGAAGACTTTATTTATGCAGGGGTAGTAGAGGAGCGAGTGGCTAACTTGCTTGAGAGCATTAAGAATATATAACAGATATGAGGATGAGTTTTATGCATAACAATTTATATGGAATATTACAAATAATTAGTATTGGATTGGGACTACTATTCATGACTGTATCTTTAATTATAAAACTAAGGGTACGGCGCGAAGATGAGCTTCGTTTCGATGAATTACAGGATGATTTCATAATAACAGTGAGTGTGATTCAAAGTAGCAGCGATAATATGAAAGGAGTTTAGCCGTGAGAGGAAAAATTGGAATGATTATGTTGTGGTTAACATTGGCATTGGCAGGTCCAGAACTGCCAGCGGAGGATTATTTACCACCAGAAATAAATATTACACCATATAGTTCTAGCTTCGAACAAGGAAATAATGCGTATTATCAGGATATAAGCAGTGCCGTTGTGAGTATAGCAGTAACAGATAACAGAATTCAGGATACAGGAATAAATCATTTATATATGAATATTAATGACAAATCGTATGAACTTATGGAAACAGTAGAGGCGGTAGATTCTTATAATTATGATCTTATGCTCAAAGATTATATGGATGGTAGTGCTGTATATCACATTACTGTTTATGCCAATGATCTTAATGATAATAGTAGCAGTGGAGAAATATGGATATATGTTGATAACAGTGCGCCTGAATTTACAGAGGCATTTTTTGGTGATTCTAAGATGTCGACCTATGATATGAATGCTGAAATACCTGCATTGATAGAACGGGATTATACGATAGTAGGAGGAGCCACGACACTAAAGATAATTGGAGAAGATGTTATTTCGGGATTATCAGATATTGAGTACTATATAGAATATGAGGGGCAAGAGTATGATGAAGATGCTGTTCCTCATACCAATTTCGTTAATATAGGCATTAATCAGGAAGGCTTGATAGATATACCAGATAATATGGTAGGACGGATTTGTTTCAGAATATATGATAAGGCTGGCAATGTGTCTGATTGGATTACAACAAAGTCTTTTCTTTCTGAAAGCGAAGAAAAGTTTTTAGAAAGTGCAAGTATTGATATATCGCTTCCAGCCACGGATAATAAGGATGCTTATGGGAATAATCTATATAATAGTGATGTGAAAATATCTATTTCACTAAGTGAAAGCTTTGGCGGAATAGAAGATGGCCTATATGAAATATATAGGGATGGAAATCTTAAAGAAATAGGTAATTTAGAACTAGATAATAGAAACTACAGAGGGAATATACTTGAAAGATGCTCTTCTGACATTAGTATTTCAGATGAGGTTAATGAAATAACACTTATTGTTAAACTAAAGGCTAAATCTGGATTTGCCATTGAAAAAAGTGTGACTTTCGGGATTGATAAAACAGAGCCTTCTGTATCCATGCATATAGCCAGCGGACAGCATGACAGTGAATATACAGATTACTATAATACGGACGTTGGTATTGATTTTAACGTTGAAGATAAGAACCTGGATACAGATCGAATATGCATTATGAAGAATGGTAGTTGGATGACAGATGTTGGCGTTAATCGTACTGGTGATATTGCGACAGGTCATGTTGATATATATGATGATGGTCAGTATTATATTGCTCTAAGTGCTACTGACAGAGCAGGAAATGAAAGCGAAAGGTTAGAGCAGGGTTTTATTATTGATAAGACAGGTCCTATTATTAAAGTCAGCTATTTGGATAATGATACTGTATATTTTATAAATCATGAAAGGAAAGCGCTTGTTGAGGTAATAGATGATAATCCAGAGCCATCAAGGATAGTAGTTAGCAATGATTCTGTGAATTCATATGTACTTAATATGGAAACTGGCATTCAGTTATTGTTTGATTCGGATGGATTCTACAGTTATCATATTGATGCAACAGATAGAGCAGGAAACAGGTCATCGACCTATTTTGAAACTGGATTTGTAATAGATACGATTACGCCAAGTATAGTAATAAGTGGAGTCAACGATGGTGATTCATATAATGGAAGCCTGGCAAGTACAATTAGCATTAGTGATATCAATATAGATACAAAATCCGTTAAAGCATCCCTTATATGTGATGATAATGGAGATACTATAACTCTTCCAATAACTTATTCAGGAGGAGATATTATATTAAAAATGGAGGATATTCCATATGAAAGAAGCTATAACGGGCATTATACCATTATGGCTGAGGCCAGTGATCTTTCTGGCAACATGTGTAGTGATAGTAAACGATTTACAGTTAATAGATTTGGTTCCTGGTATTTAGCTGGAGATACCGTTCTTTCGTACGAAAATAATTACATAAATGATGTTAGCGGTATACATATATATGAATACAATATAGACAAGCTTGATGAAAGAAGAGTTGATATTATTTATAATGGTGAAAAATTGGAGCTTTATGCTGAGGATTATACCTGTAATATAGAGTACAATGATAATTGTTATATATATGACTATTACATAGAAGATAAAGTTTTCGCAAAAGATGGAAGTTACAGAATTACAACTAGCTCAGTGGATAAAGCAGGTAATATTAATATATCGAGCAGCAGGGATAATCTTGGTAACATTGGATTTATAGTTGATAGGACGAGTCCTTTGATTACTGGAATTGATATTTCAAATGGGCAAAGAATTAAGGAAAAGCAGGTGCCTGTAAAATTCATCATACGAGATAATTCAGAACTGGCAGCAGTGTCCATCAAATTAAATGATGAGATATTAGCTGAGTATTTAGAGGATTTTCCAGCTGATTATTCATTTACCCTTTTTGAATCTGATATGCCGCAGTGTTTTTCGGTTGAGGCCATTGATAAGGCAGGTAATGTTACTGTTATCGAGGTGAAGGATATTATTGTAAATACTACCCTCATATATAAACTGCTTAATGATTATAATGTACTGCTAGGCAGTTTTTTGGATATAATAGGAATATCGGGCCTGGTTTTTGTCAGGAGAAAACGAGTAATAGCTTAAAATATAGTGAGAAGAGTATAAGTATTTATATGAGAACAACTATTATATATGAAGATAATGACATAATTGTATGTATTAAGCCGGCGGGCTTTCCAGTGCAGTCAGCTAAGATGGGAAGCAGTGATATGGAAAGTGAACTTAAGAACTATCTAAAGAGAACGACTGGCAGTGCATATCTTGGAATAGTTCATAGACTGGATCAGCCAGTACGTGGTGTTATGGTTTTTGCAAAAAATGCGAAGGCGGCAGCTTCTCTTAGCAGGCAGGTACAGGCTGGCAGTGATAAATCTATGTATAAGTATTATGAGGCGCTGTGTTATGGAAATGTACCTGGCTCAGGGACTTTCGAAGATTACCTTATAAAAGACAGCAAAACGAATACTTCAAGAGTATGTGAATCAACTGATAAACAGGCCAAAAAAGCAATTTTGGACTATGAGGTTATAGAAAATAGTGCTGATGGATATAGTAAGCTTGGCATACATCTTCATACAGGACGACATCATCAGATAAGGGTTCAGCTTGCATATCATGGTTATCCGCTACTTGGAGACCAAAAATATGGAAATGAAGCTTCTATGGAGCTTAGTAACAAACTTGGTATTAAAAATACCCAGCTTGCAGCAGTAAAATTAGAATTTATTCATCCAACAACCAATAAGAAAATCATATATGATATAAATGAAACTGGCACTGTGTAAGTGCTAGTTTTTTTATTGCAAGTTCAATAAAAACAAATTCATTTTACGTACCTATAGTAAACCATATAAAACAAGGGAATAAATTGTCATATTATGATATAATGACTGTGTATGTTTATTTTTCGTATGTTTATTCATAATAGAAATGGGATGGATTAGGCGAACTATCCTAGGAGGATTAGTATGAGTAAAGAGACAGATAACAATGAAATAGATAATGAGTGGGGAATAAGTGATATTGAAGAAGCAGGCAAGAGTCTAACAGACAATCCACCTACTATGGAGGATAGTGCTACCAAGGCTTTTGGTGGTCAAATGCCTGTTAAGGATGTCACAGCTGACCTTACTAACGTTATATCCAGTCAGATAATAGTAGATGCAGTAAAAAATAGTACAGTCGCTGAAGAGTATATAGAAGACTATGCTGTTGATGGAGAACTTTTTACTGAGGATTACATTAACGAAGGGCTTGAGGAAGCACTTGGGGAATATGAGGAAGAACCAGAGTATTATGACGAAGAGGAGCTTCCTTATGAGGAAGAGGGGTATTATCAGGAACCAGAACCATATATACCTGTATCTAAGCCTAAGAATAGTAATAATGTTCCTAAGCCTAAAAAGAATAGAGTAGTGGAAGACGATGAGGATGACGAAGAAGAGGATGATAATAAGGATAAGCTTCTTCTTATAGGTTCAATAGTCGTTTTCATACTTGTTGTTATACTCGGAATAGTATTGATTTTAAAGCTGCATGGTAATGACAAGAAGCCTGTAGTGCCAGATACAGAGATAGGTACAGAAACTGATATAAATGATATTACGTCTAATATGAATATTTCAGTTGATACAGGAGAGGCAGATAAGCCAGATGAGAATCCTGCTCCTGCTGAACCAGAAAAAACAGAGTGTGAAAAGAACGGTCATAAGTACAAGGATGCTACTTGTGTTGAGCCAAAGATATGTGAAGTATGTGGCAAAAAGGATGGCAAGGCACTTGGACATGATTTTGCAACAGCTGATTGTACTAAACCTACTACATGTAAAAGATGTGGTAAAGAAGGTACTGACACATTAGGACATAAATTCAAGGATGCAACTTGCGAGAGTCCAAAGACATGTGAAAGATGTGGAGTGACAGAGGGCGAAACGCTTCCTCATGAATTTGAAGATGCAACCTGTCAAAAGCCTAAGACCTGTAAGCTTTGTGGACTTACAGAGGGTGAAAAGGCAGAACATGTTTTTGTTGAGGAATCAAAAACAGCAACTGGTGATGGTACAACCATCGTTTATAAGTGTTCAGTTTGTAATGAAACCAAGACAGAAACAACAATGTCTCCTGAGCAGAAGATATCCAAGGTTATGTCTCTTATAAATGAAAAGAGAAAGGCTAATAATCTGCCAGAACTTACTACAACTCCAGAACTTACAGCTGCAGCTAATACTAGAGCACAGGAGATTGCTACAAAGTTCGATCATAAAAGACCGAATGGTGATGACTATAGCACAGTTCTCCCAGAAGGACTTAATCACTGGGGAGAAAACATCGCCGCTGGACAGGCAACCCCAGAGGAAGTTGTTGATTCATGGATGTCATCAGAAGGTCATAAGAACAATATTATGAATGGTGAATTCAAGCATATGGCTATTGGATATTACGATAGTGGATCTGGATATACATATTACTGGGTACAGTTATTTACAGATTAGTATGATTGGCGTAGCCGAGAGGTATTTTAATGAATAACAAATTAAAGCTTAGAGGAAAACTAAGAACATATCTGCAGCTTCCGTTATTGCTTGGAATTATGCTGCTTGCAGTTAACCTGTGGATATATTCCATAAGCGTTAAAGCAGGTATTGTGTTGTCAGTATTCCTGTTTATTTATTTTGTCATCATAGTGATTGTTATAGCATTTGCCAGACCAGGTATTATGAATGAACTGGTCAGTTTTGCTACTGAGTATGGTCAGATACAGAAGTCCTTATTAAAGGAACTGGAACTGCCACATGCACTGTTAGATGATACAGGCAAGATTATATGGACCAACAAAGCTTTTAATATAGTAACTGATGCGGACGATTTGTATATGAAATCTATTTTCCATACATTTCCAGATCTTACCAGAGAGGATTTTCCGGTAGAAACAGATACTTCAGAACGAAAGCTTAAGTATGGTAATACCGATTATCGCATATCAATGAAGAAAATAGGTCTTCGTGATGTTGCACTTGTATCTGAAACAGTTGAAACAAGAGATGATTATGATGGCTATCTCATAGCGATGTATCTTTTTGATGAAACAGCACTCAATATGGCAATTCAGGAAGTAGACAATCAGTCTATGGTTGTAGGACTTATCTATATTGATAATTATGAAGAGGCTGTTGAGTCCGTTGAAGGAGTGGGACAAAGTCTTATTAGTGCTTTTATTGATAGACAGATTAATCAGTATGTTGCTGCAATAGATGGTATTATTCGTAAGACAGAGAAAGATAAATATCTTCTTATTCTAAGAAAGAGCTCTTTTAATCAGATGAAAGAAGATAAGTTCAAGCTTCTTGATGAGATTAAGAGTATCGATATTGGTAATGCTACAACAGTAACTCTTTCTATCGGTATTGGTATTGGTGGATATACATATGCACAGGATGTTGAATTTGCTCGTAATGCCATAGACTTGGCTCTTGGACGAGGCGGCGATCAGGCCGTAGTTAAATCAATGGATAACGTTGTATATTATGGTGGCAAGAGTCAGCAGAAAGAAAGTAATGCGAGAGTTAAGGCGAGAGTCAAAGCACACGCCCTTCAGGAAATCATAGCTTCCAAGGAACGTGTATTAGTTATGGGACATAGAGATGCTGACGTAGACAGCTTTGGTGCCTGCGTAGGTGTTAAGGCTGCGTGTGATGCACTTCAAAAGGAATGTCACATAGTCTTAAGCTCAGTATCAACATCTCTTCAGCCACTTGTTGATTTATACCTTACTTATCCTGATCTTGAAAATGATGCAATTATTTCAGGAGATCAGGCGGTTGAGCTTGCTGATGGTAATACAGTTTTAGTAGTAGTAGATGTTAACAAACCAAGTATCACAGACTGTTCGGATCTTATACGTAAGTGCAAGTCCATTGTAGTACTTGATCATCATAGACAGGGAACTGAAGCAATCGAGAATGCCACTCTTTCATATGTTGAGCCATTTGCTTCTTCAGCATGCGAGATGGTAGCTGAAATACTTCAGTATATTGATAATGGTATAAAGCTTAAGAGTATAATAGCGGACTGTTTATATGCTGGTATTGTTATTGATTCGCAGAATTTTACAGCTAAGACAGGTGTAAGAACATTTGAAGCAGCTGCATTCCTTCGTAGAAATGGTGCTGATGTTACCAGAATACGTAAGATGTTTAGAGAGGATGAATTATCTTATAAGGCCAAAGCAGATGCAGTTCGTAGCGCAGAAATATATAGAGACGACTATGCTATTTCATACTGTGAAAGCGATGATGTTAACAATGTAACAGTTCTTGCGGCTCAGGCGGCCAACGAACTGCTTAATATTAATGGCATAAAGGCCAGCTTTGTTCTTAGTATATTCCAGAACAAGGTATATATATCAGCGAGATCCATTGATGAAGTTAATGTTCAGATTATCATGGAAAGAATGGGTGGTGGTGGACACCTCAATATTGCTGGTGCTCAGATAGAGGATACATCGGTAGATGATGTAGTTAATATGTTAAAAGATACTTTAGATATTATGATTGAAGAGGAGGCTATATAAATGAAAGTAATACTTACTAGTGATGTTAAGAATGTGGGCAAGAAGGGTGAGGTCGTAGAACTTAGTGATGGATATGCAAGAAACTGCGTTATCAATAAGAAGCTTGGTCTTGAAGCAACACCAGCTAACCTCAATAACCTTAAACTTAAGAAAGCCAATGAAGATAAAATAGCAGCTCAAAATCTTGCAGATGCCAAGGTATTTGCCGAAGAGCTCAAGGAAAAGACAGTTAAGCTTTCTATTAAATGTGGAGAAAATGGTAAGACATTTGGATCTGTATCATCAAAAGAAATATGTGATGCAGTAAAGAAGCAGTTAGGATACGACCTTGATAAGAAAAAGATTCTTCTTTCTGATCCTATCAAGACACCAGGAGCATTTGAAATTTCTGTTAAGGTTCATCCTCAGGTAACAGGAAGTTTTCATCTTTTAATAGAAGAGCAGAGATAAGTGGTAATTAATAATGGCAGAATTTGATGAAAAAATAGTTAAAAGAATAATGCCTCATAACCTTGAAGCTGAGCAGGCTGTAATAGGCGGTATACTTGTTGATCCTCAGTGTGTTGGTATGATTTCCGAGATATTGCCAGCAGGTGAGTTGTTTTACAACTCAGCTTATGGTGCTATATATGATTCAATACTTGAGCTTGAGAGACAAAATAGGGCCATAGATATAGTAACCGTGGCCGACAGAGTAAAAGAGAAGGATCTTCCACCAGAAGTGGCTTCTCTTGAAATAATTACTAATCTGGCTCTATCAGTACCAACCTCAGCTAATACAAAGCACTATGCCAATATTGTAGCAGAGAAGGCTACGCTTCGTGATCTTATTAAGGTTACTGAAGGAATAACCAAGGATTGTTATGCGGGCAAAGAAAATATCAATGAACTTCTTGAGGAAACAGAAAAGAAGATATTCAAGATTGTTCAGAGACGTAATCTCGGAGAGATAACACCTATTGATCAGGTAGTAATCGAATCTCTTGGTATTATAGAGAAGGCGGCAAAAACAACAGGTGATGTTACAGGTCTTGCCACAGGATTTATTGATCTTGATCATAAGACCGCAGGTTTCCAGCCAGGAAACTTGGTTCTTATTGCAGCACGTCCTGCTATGGGTAAGACATCTTTCGTATTATCCTTAGCCAAGAATGTTATTATCAATCAGAACAAGCCGCTTGTAATGTTTTCGCTGGAAATGAGTAAGACAGAGTTAGTTAACAGACTTCTGTCCATGGATTCCAAAGTTAATTCGACTAAGTTCAAGACAGGTCAGTTATCAGAAGGTGACTGGGAAAGCCTTATTGAAAGTGGTAGTAGTATTGGTGGTTCCAAGCTTATTCTCGATGACTCATCAACTACTATAGCTGAGATACGAAGCAAGTGTCGTAAACTTAAGCTTGAAAGAGACATACAACTTGTTATTATTGACTACCTGCAGCTTATGAATGGTAGTGGAAGAACAGATTCAAGACAGCAGGAGATATCGGAGATATCGAGAGCTCTCAAGCTTATGGCAAAGGAGCTTCAGATACCTGTAATTGCTCTTTCACAGCTGTCGCGTATGGTTGAGCAAAGACAGGATCATAGACCTATGCTTTCAGACCTGCGTGAATCAGGTGCCATTGAGCAGGATGCAGATACAGTTCTGTTTATATATAGAGATGAAGTATATAACGAGAACACTGAAAAGAAAAATGTTGCGGAGATTATCATAGCAAAACAAAGATCAGGACCTATCGGTACCATAGAACTGGCATGGTTACCTGATTACACTCAGTTTGGCAATCTTGCGCGATAAAATAAATAAAGGGGAAATCTATATTGAAGAAGAAAATTTATGCTTTGCTCATAATGCTTGTATTGTCCATGGCATTAGGAGCATGTTCAGGGCAGGACAGTATGGATCGAAGTGAGCGAGTTACTTCGAACAAAAAAGACAAGGACAAAGACAAAAATAAGGACAAAGATAAAGAGAAGGACAAAGACGACGACGATAAAGATAAGGACAAGCCAACAGTCGTATCTGATTACAAGAAAAGTGTAATGATGGTATATATCGTCGGTTCTAATCTTGAAAGTGAAGGCGGATACGCAACAGCTGATATTAAAGAGATGAAAGATTCAGGCTATGATGAATCATTAATGGATATATATCTTTGTACAGGTGGTGCATCAGCTTGGTCTGACAAAAATATCTCAGCTGGTGAGATAGCTATTTGGAAGCTTGAAAGTGGTAAACTCAATAAGCTTGATACTATTAGCAGTAAGATGACAGATCCTAATACACTTCAGACATTCATCGATACAGCTTACGCTGATACAGATGGTGACTGCTATAATCTGGTTCTTTGGAATCATGGTGGTGGTGCAATATTAGGATATGGTGTTGATGAAACTGATAATAATAATGCCATGACTATGATGGATATAGAGGAAGCCTTAAGTGGTACAAAACTCATTGCTGATGGTAATAAATTCGAGGTAGTTGGTTTTGATGCATGTCTTATGGGTATGCTTGAGATAGCTGATACTCTTGATGAATATAGTAACTATTTACTTGCATCTGAAGAGGTTGAGCCAGGTAGGGGCTGGGATTACTCTTGCCTTGGTGAAATAACAAATGGTGGTGATTTTACTGGTGTTGCAATTAGTAAGGTAATAATCGACGCATATGCTGAATATTATAAGAGCCAGAAAATGTACAAGCCAGAGTATTCTTTAGCTTGTATGGATTTATCAAAGACAGATGATGTCATTGATAGCTTTGAGGGACTGGTTGCTAGTGGTATTACAGAGCTTTCAAGTGGTAACTACTCTTCAGTAGCAAAGGCGCGTAGTGATACTAAGTCACTTGGACGTATGAGTGGTGTATCAGTATACGACTGCGTAGATTTATACAACCTTGCAGAGAATATGGCGTTTGCTGATTCATCATCTTCTCAGGAGCTTAAAGACAGTATTGATGATTTCGTAGTATATTTTAAGTCAAATATTCAGAGAACACATGGTGTTGCCATTTATATGCCTTATGATAACAAGGTATATGTTGGTGAATGGATAGATATATATAAAGATCTTGATTTCTCAGATGGATATATTACCTTCCTTGAGGGATATGTTGCTACACTTACAGGTGAGAGTCTTGCGGATTGGAACGTAGATGATGTGGTAGCTCAGCAGAACCCTAATATGAAGAGTGAGTATTCAATCCAGCTTTCTCCGGATCAGGCTGCCAATTATGCAAAAGCAAGAGTTACTATTTGGGAGAAGGATGAGGATGATCATGATATGTACTTATGCGTAATGGCTACTAATGATGTTACGCTTGAAGACGATGGCACATTGGTTGCCAATTATTATGATGATGTATTCTATTTATCTAATGGTGCTGGTGAAGAGATTTCATTCACTATTTTTGAATCAGAGAGAAGTGGTGATGAAATTCTTTACTATGGAACTTTATATGTAAGTAATTATGAAGATATAGATAACTGGAAGAATGATTTAGCCGAGATTATTGTAAGAGTTGATCCTCAGCATCCTACAGGAGAAATCGTAAGTATCAATGAGTATCATCCTGCTACTGATGATAATATGTTCCCTCAGTCTGTGCCATATCAGTTTGAGGATGGAGATTCAATATCAGGTACAATATTTAACAGAATGGTATCATTCAATGATGACGGAAGCGTTGCTCCATTTGATGAGTGGACTTCACCTTATTATATGCAGTCACCTTCTATAGATTATGATGGTGAATGGAGCTGCGAGTTTAGACAGGATGCAGAATTAGAAGAAGGATCATACTTCTGTCTGTTCTCAATAGGTGATACACAGGGTAACACATATTATACAGGTCCATTCGTGGCTGAAGACAGAATTACATCTGGCGCTTATTTTTCTGATAATCCAGATTCATCTCTTACATCTACTGAACCATACGATGATTCAACTGGTAAGGTTGCGATATTTGATAATTATAATGAACAGGTTGTAGTCATAGATCTTGGCGATAAAT
The DNA here is from genome assembly GCA_002314855.1 of Lachnospiraceae bacterium UBA1748. GTDB lineage: Bacteria > Bacillota > Clostridia > Lachnospirales > Lachnospiraceae > NK4A136. The sequence goes on along the minus strand of DCHQ01000086.1, from coordinate 8,530 downwards.
ATGATTATAATGAGAAATATTCATATTCAAGAAAGGCTACTCTAAAAGAGAAGAATGATAATGGAAAATATGTTCATGAACTGGTTATTGAAGATGGTCCAATGAAGATAGTGAGCAATTATCTTAAGGATGGTACAATGCCAGATTCAAGTAATTATCCTAACTTCTACTGTGATATATCTAAGAAGAAAGCAACTAATTATGAGGTATGGATTATTACCTACAATATTGGAAGTACAAGCTATAAAAATGAGATTGTGGATGCTGTCATTCCATATCTTAACTGTTATGGTGATCAGTGCTTCCTTAGCATTCAGTATGATGATTTTGAGAATATGACAGAGGATGAGATTGTTGAGTATATCGAATCAGTAATAAAATAAATAATCTGTCTATAATACAAGTTAATCATTAATGAATAAAAATAAAAGGCTATGATAGAGTAAAATCTATCATGGCCTTTTTATCAATATAGCAATATAAAATATTACTAGGCATAAAAAATCCAATAATAATATTTATTTCATAACATCGTTATTTGTCTCAAGGAACTTGTATACTACTGCAGCAATAGCAGCACCAACAAGTGGTCCAACGATGAATACCCAAAGGCAAGAGAATGGAGCAGCGTTGCCAGTAATTAATGCAACTAAAGCAGGTCCAAAGCTTCTTGCAGGGTTTACAGATGTACCTGTAAGTCCAATACCAAGAATGTGAACAAGTGTAAGTGTAAGACCGATAACTAATCCACCAAATGATCCGTGATCAGCCTTCTTAGATGTAACACCAAGAATTGTCATTACAAAGATACATGTAAGAACGATTTCAACGATAAGACCAGCCATAGCGCTACCGTTTACACCAGCAAGTCCGTTAGTTCCAAGTCCGCCTGTTTTATCAGTAACACCACCAAGGTCGAAGATAAGAACAAGGATTCCGCTACCTGCAAGTGCCCCGAGACACTGAGCAAAAACATAACCGATAAAATCCTTAACATTCATACCACCACTGATAAGAACACCAAGTGATACAGCTGGGTTGATGTGGCATCCTGAAATATTACCAACACAGTAAGCCATACCTACGATTACAAGACCGAATGCAAGTGCTGTAAGAACATAACCACATCCGTAAGCTGAATCGCAACCAACTAACATAGCAGTACCACAACCAAGTAGTACAAGAACCATAGTTCCAATAAATTCTGCAATATACTTCTTCATGAGTATACCTCCTTAATTTTTTTCGTCTATTTTATCGGCATCAAACTCTTAAAAGTTAAGCCGTATAAATAGTTACAGATTATTTGTATCAATAGTAATAACTGGTCTAACGCCAATACTTTCTGTAAATGCATGAATATGATAGATTTCACCATCAATACCATTAGACATACAGCTCACTCTGGTTGGTGACATGTCTTGACATTCAAGAAGCCACCAGACTGCATTGTTTGTTCCGTTATTTATAGAGTATTCCTTGTAGTAAAGTCCGCTGTCTTTATTTTTCGCACTGGCGGTAGGTGCTTCGTACACATTAATACCAGCTCCTTCAAGCCAAGGTATCTGTTCGCAGCTGAGTAAATATACCAGGTCATCACAGCTTTGGAAACTCATAGATCCATTATCGTTGTAGTAAGCAATGTCTTTTCTGCTATTTTTGATTGCAGCAATTTCTTTCTCAGTAAACCCATAGAGGAAGCCCGATTCATCGTCGTATCCATTTCCACCATCGCACATAGCAGCAGCTGTAGGCTTTTGTCCTATATAAGAAACTTTCTTATCCTTAGAGTTAAGCCAGAATCGTAAAGTAGAACTCATCCAATTATTGCTACCATAAGCCTGCTGGAAACTTGCATCAGAAGCTTCATCGGCAGGATAAATGTAATTTCCGACGTTATCGTAGTAAGCTCTTCCTGATTCAGCAGCATCAAAAGCTTTAAAAGCAATGATTTTATCTGTAATCATCGTTACGCTGCCATCATCGTAGGTATATATAACTCTCCAATCAATGGATTCACCATTGTACGATCCAAAGGACACGTAATCACCGATGTTATAGGTCTTATTACTATCGGCAACATCTGTCTGAGAATCAGTTCCAGGTGTTATGATTGTAGGTGTGGTGCCTTCATCCACTGTAGTATCAGGATTCGCTGAACCTTCTGCTTGCTCTGCAGAAGTATTACTTGTCGTAGTAGTGTCAGTACTTATATTGTTAGTTGATGTGTTATTAGTGATAAACTCCACAGTTTCAATGGGCTTATTGTCTTTATTAAATCCTTTTACTACAAGGATAATTAATAATATCAGAACAAGACATGAAGCGCCGAGAGCTATGAAACGTGTATAATCATTATGCTTAGTCTTGTTTGTTTTTTTGGCAGTAGCTCTGCTGCTCTTATTATTTTTGCTCTTTTCAGTCTTTTCCCGGTTAACATCTTTTATCGTATGAGAATCTTCCATATGAGAGTCTTTTATGTTTAGAGCATCGTTTGCTCCAATATTATCAAGAGCAATAATACTGCTAGCTAGCTCTATATAATCTTCCTGGCTGTTAGCATCCATCCACTGCGTTGCCATAAGAAAATATTTCATAGATGGATTGAGGGTAACCTCCTCAAGCTTATAAGTGATAATAGGAATATTATTGCTTACAGCCCATTCAACTTCTCGAAGAACGTGGGCCGAAGCATTAGAATTCTCAGACAAAAGAAGTAGTAGTAAATCCGATGATTCAAGTCCGAATATTATTTCTTCCGCATATAAATGACCAGGTCGTATGTTTCTGGGTGCAATAAAACATTCAAGATTATTGAGCTCTAGAAAACTGCATATATTGTTTGCGATATCAGCATCTTTGGAAGAATAAGAAATAAAAACGTTCATTTTGAAAACCTTGTACTAATTAGTTTTGTAAACCACAATATCTATTATATCATAAAAAGAATTTTTATAGATATATGGGTATATGTTATGATGACAGTATATTAAAGTATATTTATCAAAATGTGTGGGGCAATAGAATTGAAGAGATATTGGAAGATAATATTAGCAATAGTCATTACGACAGTTGTCATTAATATAATTGGAATTAACAAGGGTTTTTGTACGTGGTATGCCGATAATGTGTATCCTATTTTAAATGTGATAGTAGGCTCATTAACATCATGGTGCCCATTTGCTATAGGCGAAATTATCATGTATATTGGCGCATTAATGATAATAGTTCTATTGGCATCTTTTGTCTTATTTGTATTTCTGTTTAGGAAAAATTTTTACAGAAGATACATGGCTACATATTCCAAAACATGTCTTATGGTTATAGTTTTGTTTTTGTTTTCTTATACAATCAACTGGTTTATTCCATTTAGAGCAAGTGTACTTAAGGTAAGTGATAACACAAGAACCATATACTCTCTTGATGAAGTTCTTGAAGTACGAAATATGCTTGTCAATAATCTTAATCAAACGGCGCTTTTAGCCCCAAGGGATGAAGAGGGGCATCTTGTCTATGATTATACAGAGAAAGACATTGCTGACTTAATGCGAAGCCGAAGTGATGATTATAAGAGATTACGATGGTTTTATCCTAATATGAAGCCAGCATTATGCTCTGATTTTCTACACTGGATGAGGATAGGCGGTTATAATTATATATATACTATGGAGCCAACCTTCAATATATATTGTGATGAGCTATATATGCCTATTTTGAAAAGCCATGAACTAAGTCATAACAAGGGTTATTATCTTGAAAATGAGGCAGAGTTTTTAAGTTCAGTTATTCTTGCCGAAAGTGATAACACTATTTTTAAATACAGCGCTTACATAGAAATGTACAGCTATATTAATGAAGCTTATACCAGCGATTTGTATGATTCTCTTGTTGAAGCTGGATGCGAACCAGGGCGACCTGCCAAAGAGGCTATGAAAGAAATACTCGCTGATTCACCTATGCTAAGTCCTTTGGTATATGCTGATATAGCGTATGCAAGAGAGCAGGCGAATAAGCGTTACGAGGAAAATGTTGATAAAGAAAAGGAAGCAAGCTTCCAGGGAGTAAGTGGAGAAATCGCCGATAAAGGCTGGGAGATGCAAGGAGAGGTTCTAGGAGAGAATACATATTCTGGTATTACACTTATGCTTCTTCAGTACTATGTAGAAGAATAGAGATTAATATGGTATAGTTAGTTTTGGTGATGATTATCTATACTTTTCTACTAATACATCTATGAATATCATTGTCACTAATAATTAGGGGGTCCTGGAGATGTCGTTCAATTCTCTTCAGTTTTTAATTTTCTTTCCTATAGTAGCACTTATATTTTATATTTTACCTAAAAAGGTTCGTTATATATGGCTGCTTGTTGCCAGCTATTATTTTTATATGTGCTGGAATGTGGCCTACGCAGGCCTAATAGCAATATCTACTGTGGTAACTTTTGGCTCAGGTCTTCTTCTTGAGAAGTTTAATGAAGATACTGGTAAAAAGAAACTGGTGGTAGCAGGTAGCTTTACGATAAATCTTGGTATTCTCTTTTTCTTTAAATATCTTGATTTCTTTTTCGAAAATATTAATTCATTGCTTGGAATAATGAAGGTAAGACCTATTAATAATGGACTTGACCTTCTTCTTCCTGTTGGTATTTCATTCTACACATTCCAGGCACTTTCATATACGATGGATGTTTATCGCGGCGAAGTTAAGGCCATGAAAAATCCATTCAAGTACGCACTGTTTGTATCATTCTTTCCACAATTAGTAGCTGGTCCAATTGAGCGAAGTAAGAATCTATTAACACAAATAGAGACTTTGCCAGAGCGTAAAAGCTGGAACTATGAAAGAGTTCTTTCAGGTATATACCAAATGGCATTTGGTATGTTTATGAAAATGGTGATTGCTGATAGAGTTGCTATTTTTGTAGATGGTGTATATAGCAGACTTCACTATGCAGGTACGTTTGAAACAGTATTTGCAGCCCTTGGTTTCTCACTTCAGATATACTGTGATTTTGCAGGATACTCTGCCATAGCAATAGGTGCTGCGAGAATTCTTGGCTTTGATCTTATGGAGAATTTCAATACTCCTTATTTTGCAGGAAGTATTGGGGAGTTCTGGCGCCGTTGGCATATATCACTTAGTACCTGGTTCAAGGATTACCTGTATATACCTCTTGGAGGTAATAGAAAGGGTAAGCTTCGTAAGTATATTAACCTTATAATAGTTTTCCTCGTTAGTGGTCTTTGGCATGGTGCTTCATGGACATTTGTAATATGGGGTGGTATTCATGGACTTCTTCAGGTCATAGAGGATGTGATACTTCCAAGGCTTAATGCTCTTTATGAGAAGTTTGGTATTAATACTAAAACAGAGAGCTTCAAGCTTTTTAGAATGATTAAAACAGGTATCCTCGTTACTCTCGCATGGGTATTTTTCAAAGCGGATTCGTTATCGCAGGCCATAAAGTTCCTTACTCGTATGTTTACGAAGTGGAATCCATGGGTTATATTCGATGGAACATTCTTTAAGTACGGTATTAATCAGATAGAGTTCAGAATATTAATTATTGGTGTGGTTATTCTGTTACTTGCTGATTTAATCAGATATTTCAAAAAAGAAGATATAGGCGTTTTTATAGGAAGACAGAATTTCTTATTTAGATGGATAGTACTTCTAACACTTATATTTATGTGTATTGTATTTGGTAAGTACGGTGCAGATTTTGATTCTGCCGAGTTTATATATTTCAAATTTTAAACGTAGGTTAGCGATATGGAACAAAGTAACAACTATAAAACAATAATGCGAATAGTAGGGGCAGTAGTATTTGTACTGCTATTTCTGATTGTTTATTCCAAGATTTATAACGTATTTCGATACAAAGATACTCATGGCGATTATCTTTCGATGCCTGTTATATTAAAGGATCTTCCAAAAGACAGTCTTGATGTGGCTTTTGTTGGTTCTTCTCATACAGTATGCGGTGTTTTGCCTGCAGTTATATGGGAAGAGACTGGTATATCATCTATGAACGTTGGTATTTCTGGTATGGATAAGAGCACTTGTATTGCCACATTAAATGAGCTCTTTAAATATCAGTCGCCACAGGTGGTTTTGGTTGATCTCTATAATGTAACTTTCGATGAGCATGCTGTAGAGGGTAATGTTGTTCGTGCAATGTTTGCTTATGAACCTTTTGAGAGTAAGGGATTACCAGTTCTGGATAAGGACAGAATGAGGTTAATTGATGATGAAATAAGAATCAACGGTGATAGTGACAGATACGAGCTTTCCGATGCCGATGACTATTATCTTGAATGGCCAATTGTTCATAGTCGTTATCAGGAGCTTAAGGCCAATGACTTTAGAGAGAATCCTCGTTATGAGTATTGGCTCGGTGAAGAACCAGTAATGCGTACAAGCCTTATTTCACCACCAGAGTTATATTCTATTCCTCCAGAGGCTTATATCCTTTCTGATGAAAACAAAGAGTATATAGATGAAGTCATAAGAATAGTAGAAAGTAATGGATCGCAGGTTGTATTCACCATTATTCCTTATCCTGATTACAGTGACAAAGATTTCATACAGTTTATGTCAGCTGACAGTTATATAAGGGGAATGGGCTACAATATCATCAACGGTTTATTCCTTCAGCCTGATATAGGCTATTCATATGATACAGACTTCTTCAATGGAGATCATCTCAATTACTGGGGTGCTAAAAAGGTATCAGGTTATCTTGCCAATTATCTTATGATGTTTTATGAACTTGAAGATCACAGGGATGATCCTAAGTATATGCGATGGGAAAAGAACTGGGAATATATGCATCAGATGGACCAGAAATGGGATCTTCAGAACGATGAAAACGGAGCTTTTGGAACTGTTATAAGATCTTCTCTTGGAAGTAATCTGTGCACGATCATTAAGGTAACTGGCGATTTGTCACCAGAAGGAAGTAGCTCGGCTATAGCATATGCTTTTGGAATAAGTGAAGCTGACCTGGCAAAGGGCGGAGCCTGGATTATTGACAGTGGAGAAAAGGTGGCTAGATATCTTCCTGGCAAAGAGGAAGAGATAGAATACGAGGTTAACAAAAATCTCTCTGTTAAGATATGTGATTCCAAGGATGATAAAACAGATATTTACTTTAATCTTGATAGAAGAAACATGATTAACAGTGATGATGAGTCTGGTCTAGAGATCTTTGTCTATGATGAAGTGCTCGATGAGATGATATACAATGGTGTAATTAAGTAGTAAAATATAATCAGAAGCTATGTGCTTTTTTAGAGAAAACAAGAATAGTTTATAACGGGAGTTACAGGATAATTATGATTAAATTCTTTGAAGATGAAAAAGTCTTTAAGATTGATACACTAACTACTTCATATGTTATGGCAATAGTTGATGATGTGTATCTGGGCCATCTTTATTATGGAAAAAAGATTAATGATTCAGATATTACACATCTTCTTCGTATTAATGAAATGCCATTTGTTCCATCAGACAATACAAGGGACAAGCTGGGATTTATGGATAGCTTCGCCATGGAGTATCCATCATTTGGAGTAGGTGACCTTCGTGTACCAGCCATTGTTGTTACATCATCTGCTGGTCATAAAGCATTGGACCTTGCATATGATTCCTATGAAATAACTAATATAAAGCCAGCGCTTACAGGACTTCCATCTACATTTGCTTCGAAGGAGCTTAATGGTGAATCCTCAACATTAAAAATTAAGCTGAAAGACAGCTTTTTGAATGTTTATGTAACGCTTCTTTATACTATTTTTGCTGATAATAATGCAATTATCCGTAGCACTGAAATATACAGTGACTGCAACGAAGATATATATATCAATAAGATTATGTCCGCATCACTTGATATGGACAACAAGAATTATGAACTCCTAACTCTTGATGGCGCATGGGGACGAGAGAGAGGTATGCATCGCTCTCCAGTATCCTATGGTTATCAGGGAGTATCTTCATCAAGAGGAGTATCATCTCATCAGCACCATCCATTTATAGCTCTTTGTTCCAAAGATGCTGATTATGAGCGCGGCGATGTATATGGTATGCATTTTATATATTCTGGTAATTTTGATGCCAGAGTATATATGGGTCAGCATGATGATATACGTATGATGATGGGAATTGGCGGTGAAGACTTTGTATGGAAGCTTAAGGTCGCTGAGACATTTGTCACTCCAGAGGTAGTACTTACATACTCTCCTGAAGGTTTTGGAAGAATGAGCCGTACACTTCATTCTCTTTATCGCAATCATCTTATCCGCAGTCCATATAAAGATAAGAAAAGACCTATACTTATCAATAACTGGGAAGCTACTTATTTTGATTTTGATACTGATAAGCTTGTGTCTATTGCTAAGACAGCCAAGGAAAACGGCATAGAGATGCTGGTAATGGACGATGGCTGGTTTGGAAAGAGAAATGATGACAACTCTTCACTTGGAGACTGGGTTGTCAATGAAGATAAACTAAAGGGTGGTCTTAAGAA
>DCHQ01000025.1 GCA_002314855.1 Lachnospiraceae bacterium UBA1748 | reverse complement strand
GTCATCGCCGGTTCAAATCCGGCTCACGCCTCTAAGGTCAAAGTATTCACTTTGATCTTTTTTTTATTTTTCATGCAAAATCTTATTATTTCGTGGTTTATCGGCCATTTTCTAATGCGAAAATCAATATTTATGATACAATTATCCTGATATATTATGCGAATAGCTAGAATTAAGGAGCAATATATATGAAGTGGACAAAGCTTAGACTTAAAACTATTAGTGATGCTGAGGATATTATTATTTCAACTCTTTATGATGTTGGATTAGAAGGTGCAGAAATAGAAGATAAAGTTCCTCTTACTGCCGTTGAAAAAGAGCAGATGTTTGTAGATATTATGCCAGATGGACCTGCTGATGATGGTATAGCATATCTTAATTTCTTTGTTGAGCAATACGAGGATGAAACAGAAGAAGAGCATATGGCAAGAGTTAAGGATATTATGGCTAACGCTCAGGCTGAACTCGATGAGTTAAAGGATTTCATGGATATAGGTGAAGCAACCATCGAGATTTCAGAAACAGAAGATAAGGATTGGATTAATAACTGGAAAGAATTCTTCCATCAGTTTTATGTTGATGATCTTCTTGTTATTCCTTCATGGGAAGAGGTAAAAGAAGAAGATAAGGATAAGATGATTCTTCATATCGATCCAGGTACAGCATTTGGTACCGGTATGCATGAGACAACACAGCTTTGTATTAGACAGCTTAAGAAATACGTTAATTCTGACACTGTGTTATTAGATGTTGGAACTGGTAGTGGTATATTGGCTATTCTTTCTATTATGTTTGGAGCTAAGTCTGCTATTGGTACTGATCTTGATCCATGTGCTATAGAGGCCGTTGCTGACAATATGAATACTAATAATATACCTAAGGATAAGTTTGAGTTACTTATCGGTAATATTATTAGTGATAAAGAAGTGCAGGATAAGGTTGGATATGAGTGTTATGACATAGTAGTTGCTAATATCCTTGCAGATGTTTTAGTTCCTCTAACACCAGTTATTATTAATCAGATGAAAAAGGGCGCTATATACATTACTTCCGGTATTATTAACGAGAAGGAACAGGTTGTACGAGATGCGGTAACCGCTGCTGGACTTGAGATAGTAGAAGTAACATATCAGGGCGAGTGGGTAAGTATTACAGCAAGAAAGGCATGATATAATATGCAGCATTTTTTCGTAGAACCAGGACAGATATGCGGTAAGACAATTACTATTGTCGGTGATGATGTTAATCATATTAAGAATGTTCTTCGTATGAAAGTTGGTGAGGAATTATCTGTCAGTAATGGTGTTGATGACAATGATTATAGATGTGTCATTGATAGCATAGAGGAAGATAGTATAATCCTTAAGCTCATTTTTATAAAAGAAGATGGTATAGAACTTCCAGCCAGAATAACGCTTTTCCAGGGACTTCCTAAGAGTGATAAGATGGAGCTTATTATTCAAAAAGCAGTTGAACTTGGAGTGCATGAAATCGTTCCAGTTGCTACCAAGAGAGCGGTAGTTAAGCTTGATGATAAGAAGTCTAAAAGCAAAGTGGCAAGATGGCAGGGAATCAGTGAAGCTGCAGCCAAGCAGAGTAAACGTGCTATAGTTCCAGAAGTCAGGGATGTAATGACTATAAAGGAAGCTATCAGCTACGCCAGTTCATTTGAAGTAGCAGCTATTCCATATGAAATGGCTGAGGGCATGACAGCAACAAAGCAGTGGATTAGCGATGTTATAAATAAAGTGAAAAATCATGCCAGCGATACTAGTGATGCTAATTCCACTAATAAGGTTCAAATAGGAATATTCATAGGACCAGAGGGCGGATTCGATGAATCAGAGATAGATATGGCTATGCAAAATAATATACAGCCTATATCCCTAGGACGAAGAATTCTTCGTACAGAAACAGCGGGTATGACCACGCTTTCAATATTAATGTATCATTTGGAGATAATGGAATAAAATGGAAATTTATTTAGATAATTCAGCGACAACCAGACCTTATGATGATGTTATAGATATCATGATGAAGGTATACCGAGAAGATTACGGTAATCCTTCAAGTAAGCATTACAAGGGTGTTGATTCTGAAAAGTATGTAAAAGAAGCCAGAGAAATTATTGCCAAGAGTCTTAAGGCATCATCTCGTGAAATTCTTTTTACATCGGGTGGTACAGAGAGTGATAATACAGCACTTATAGGATGTGCCATGGCAGGAAAAAGGCGTGGTAATCATATTATTACTACTAAGATAGAACATCCAGCTATCTTAGAAACAACCGAGTATCTTAAGAAGCAGGGATTTGATATTACCTATCTTAATGTGGACAAGCAGGGCGTTGTTGACCTAGAACAGTTAAAGAATTCTCTTACCCATGAAACCATTATTGTATCAGTTATGCATACTAATAATGAAATTGGCTCTGTGCAGCCTCTTGAAGAGATTGGAAAGATTATTAAGGCTTTTGATAAGGATATCCTGTTTCATGTGGATGCTGTCCAGGGGTATGGCAAGTTCAACATAGTTCCAAAGAAAGCTAATATTGATCTTATGTCAGTATCAGGACACAAGATTCATGGTCCTAAAGGAATAGGTTTCTTATATATTAAAGAAGGAACTAAGATTCTTCCATATATTATGGGAGGTGGACAGCAGGGCGGAATGCGTTCTGGAACCGAGAATGTACCGGCCATAGCAGGTATGGCTCAGGCTGTAAAGAATATATATGAGAATCTTGAAGAAGACAGACAGCGTATGTATGAGCTTAGAGATCAGGTAATTGATGGAGTAAGTTCTATTGAAGGCGTTCAGATTAATGGTATGCCAGAAAGACAGGGAGCGCCTCATATCATAAGTATTTCGGTTAAGAACGTTAGAGCCGAAGTTTTACTTCATTCTCTTGAAGAAAAGAATATATACGTATCGTCAGGAAGTGCTTGTGCTTCCAACAAAAATACTGTATCAGATACGCTTCGTGCAATCGGACTTGATAAGGAGTATCTTGACTCAACTATCAGGGTAAGCTTGTCGGTATTTAATACAAAAGAAGATATAGAGGCTCTTGTAAGTGCACTTAAGGATATTATTCCAGAGCTTCGTAAGTATACTAGAAGATAATAGTTATTTGAGTTATAAAAGAGTGTAGTCGATTATTACGTAAGGATGAATAGTATATGATACCTTTTAAAAGTAATGTAAGAATATTCATAATTGAATTTGTATGTTCAGTGCTTCTTATGACTGTGTACGCCATATCGTCGCAAGGATGGAATTCTGCAACCTATGTGCTTATGGGACTTCTTCCAGTTCTGTTTATGGCTCTCATAGCACTTAAAGTCAATAATGAAACTACAGTTATTAGGTGTCTTTATTTATCATCCATTGTAGTATTTGGAATACTAAGCTTTGTCATTCGAATTCAGGGAACGCTTCCGTTTTTGTTCCTGGCAATAGGTGTAACATTAGCACTTTTCCTAGTATCAAGAATCCTTGCTGAATACTTTGTGGCAACCCTTATCGTACTTGTGGTAGTAGTCGCAATCAAGGGTATTGAGGTTGATGTTAATACAGACATGCGTCTATATATAACTTACGTTATGATGTACGCATTTGCTTTTGTGGCGCTTCTTTTCATTATAATTGGCGTCGAAAAGTATAAGAAAGAAATGGAAGAGAAAAATGAGATCGCAAGAGAAGCCCTTGATGCAAAGAGCAATTTCCTTGCCAATATGTCTCATGAAATTCGTACACCTATGAATGCCATTTATGGTATGGCAGAGCTTCTTGAAAAAAGAGATTTTGGACGAGAAGAAAAGGAATACATAGCAACAATCAAAAGCTCATCAGAGAACCTTCTTTCTATTATCAATGAGATTCTTGATTTCTCCAAGATTGATTCAGGTAAGATGCTTCTTAATGAGGAGCCTTATGATGTATGTAATCTTTTCCAGGATGTTATATCAATCATAAGATTTAGACTAAGGGAAAAGAATGTTGTACTTGAGATTAAGATTGATCCACGCATTCCTAAGATGCTTATAGGTGA
>DCHQ01000005.1:41131-41253 GCA_002314855.1 Lachnospiraceae bacterium UBA1748 | reverse complement strand
CTGTTTATTTTTCAAGGTTCTATTTGTTTTTGACTTGATTTTCATCAAGTGCGTCGCTCCGACGCAACGTAGATTATATTATCACGCTCATATTATCTTGTCAACAAGTTTTTTTCATTTTT
>DCHQ01000005.1:6280-41037 GCA_002314855.1 Lachnospiraceae bacterium UBA1748 | reverse complement strand
CTTCGGCCTCTTGAGTATTTCTCCTAAGATTCCAAATTACAAATTTGTCTCTATTTAATTACACCCGTTTTTTGCGAGTGCTTTGTTAGTATACTAGGGATTTTTTTTATTGTCAATACTATTTTTAGTATGTTTAATGTACTTTTTTTCTTCTATATATAATAGAAGAAGTTATGTAAATCACTCCTGTGAATTCTGAAGTGCAAGTTCCTCTTCTATAGCCTTAACAATACGTTCCCTAACCATATCAGCTATTTCCTGACCCTTCATATCCTTATACTCTTCGTATGGGATTGGCTCAAGATATTTTACTGTTGCTGATACAGGTTTAATGCCCTTCTCATCGAATACCTTAAATGAATCGATAAGAGCTACTGGTACTATTGGACACTTTGCCTTTTGAGCTGCCTTAAAGCTTCCACCCTTAAATGATCCTACTTTATTACCTTCTTTACTTCTTGTACCTTCTGCGAAAATAACAAAGTTTCTACCATTAGATACCTGCTCAGCCACTTCACCTATTACACGCATGGACTGACGAATATCTGATCTGTCCATAACAAGAGACCCTATAGCTTTGATAAGATCCTTAAACATGATAAGATTCTCTGCTTCCTTTTTAACTACAAAAGCAAGCTCTCTTGGTGATGAAGCATACATCATAATTACATCAAATATACCTTGATGGTTAGGGTATACAATAAAGCCATCTTCCTCAGGAAGATTCTCAACTCCCTTGTAGTTGGCCTTGATTCTACCATACTTAACAACTCTTGCTGAACCCTCATGAAGTTCCTTGCTCATTCGCTTATAATCTCTGTTCTTTTCCTTAGCAAGATGCTTGAATGTGAAAAAGTAATATATTGACCATGGTAACATTCTAAATACAATGAAAATAATTCTCTGCATAACCTCGCCCTTCTCCTTTAATATTCTTTTAGTAGGCTTACTACTTTCTATACTGCTCTACTGCTGTCTCGTATAAATTATTGCCTAGACTGTCAATAACTACAACTACTGGGAAGTTCTCTACTTCAAGTTTTCTTATCGCTTCTGTACCAAGATCATCATATGCAATAACCTCTGATGATTTAATGGCCTTAGATAAAATGGCTCCTGCTCCACCAACTGCTGCAAAATATACCGCACCATTTCTTGTAATACCATCAATAACAGCCTGGCTTCTCTTGCCCTTGCCTATCATACCACGAAGTCCAAGATCAAGAAGGGATGGTGCGTACTTATCCATTCTGCTCGCAGTAGTTGGTCCAGCTGAACCTATAGGTCGCCCCTCTCTTGCAGGTGAAGGTCCCATATAGTAGATAATATTGCTTTCCATATCCATAGGGAGCTTCTCTCCGCGCTCTAATGCCTCGTACATTCTTTTATGAGCAGCATCACGTGCTGTATATATTGTTCCATTAATATATACATAATCTCCTGCTCTTAATCCAGCTGCATCCTCTTTTGACAAAGGTGCATTAATATATTTATCCATAATAATCTCCATGCCTTTCTTCTATATATAATTACAGCTCTCTTACACTATGTCTATTAACATGACAGCAAATATTAACTGCCACTGGAAGACCAGCTATGTGAGTTGGATATGTATTAATATTAACTGCAAATGCAGTAGTTGTTCCGCCAAGTCCACCTGGTCCTATACCTGAAGCATTGATTTTCTCTAATAACTCAATTTCCATATCCTTAATATATGGTATATCAGAATGCTGATTTACTGGTCTTGTTAATGCTTCCTTGGCCATAATTGCACACTTTTCAAATGTACCGCCAACGCCAACTCCTACTACCATTGGAGGACATGCATTAGGCCCTGCATCCTTAACTGCTGTAAGGATGGCATTCTTAATGCCTTCAACTCCGTCAGCTGGCTTAAGCATAAAGACTCTACTCATATTTTCACTACCAAATCCCTTTGGCGCGAGTGTAAGGTGAAGCTTGTCGCCTGCAACTACCTGATAATGAATAACTGCTGGTGTATTATCTTTAGTATTAACACGATCGATCGGGCACTTTACAACAGACTTTCTAAGATAGCCATCAGTATAGCCAAGGGAAACGCCCTTGTTAATTGCATCCTCTAAAAGTCCACCTTCTATATGTACATCCTGACCTATCTTAACAAAAAGTACTGCCATACCTGTGTCCTGACAGATAGGTATCTGATCAGCTCCTGCTATCTCAAGGTTCTCTTCAAGCTGAGAAAGTATCTGCTTTCCAACTGGAGATTCCTCTGTTTCCCTGGCCTTAACAAGGGCTTCCTTCATATCAGGAGTAAGGTAGTGACATGCTTCATAGCACATCTCCTTAACTGCTGCTGTGATTTCTTCGCAACTAATTGTTCTCATGATTAACTCCTTTATCATATAGTATATATAGATAAAAAACCCCCGTTAGCTATTAACGGGGGATAAAATAACTATTTAAAACTGCTTATCTTAATCTCTCAAATACTACAACAACCTGGCTTGTCTTTGCTGAGAAACCTGTCATAGAAATCTTATGATTAGCAGCTTCTCTAGAAGTAATAGACTTAACATGCCATCCCGCTGAAGCATATCTGTTAAGCATCATCTGGAATGACTCAAACTGTGTAAGGCTTGCTCCCATATTATCTGCATCTGTAAGTACTTCAGGGACTATTTCTACTGCATACTCATATCTTGGACAAGATATCTTAGTAAGCTTAGAATCAATGGACTGAAGCTTATCAAGAATGCTTGCCTGAGTAAGTCTATCAAGATCCTGCTCCTCGGCATCCTCAAGTAAATCTTCAACGATTTCTCTACGCTTTCTAACGCATACTGTATCAGAATACTCTGAGCTTTCTAATACATACTGCTTAGCCTGATTAAGGTTGTCTGGGCGACGAGCAAATCCCTTCTCATCAAGATACTCTAAAGCAACTTTCTGAATATTCTCTTCTGTTTTCTCTAATCCATAATCAATAACTTCTTCAATCTCATTAACATATGAGGTATCAAAGCTACTGCTTTTCTTAATGATATTATACAGGATATTATTTGTATTAATCATCGTAACCAGCCTCCCAATATAAATATTCCCCTTGTGAGTCAACTCAAATATAACTACAGCCACTCACTCTACAATAAATACTAGCATACAAGCCTTAATATATCAAGTATTGTCTATGCCCGCAGATTATTAATCCATGCCTATTCGACCTTCATGACGAAGAACCATGGCTGAATGTCTTGGAAGCGTAACACTAACCTTACCACCCACAAGCTGATAGTCTACTGGAGTATCATCGTAGCCTTCATCTGTTGTAATGATAAGCCTCTTCATAACAGCATCCTTCTTCATACCAAGAGTCCATACCGTTACATCCTTGCTTATCTCGTTATCACTGTTATTAACAAATACTGCTGTCTGAGCGTTTCTATTAAATCGACCATAAGCTATATATCCGTAATCCTCGCCAATAGCTTTGATAGAACCAGTCTTTAATTCTGGGCAAGCCTTACGAATAGCTATCATCTTCTTGTGGAAATCGATAAGCGACTTATCCTCGCGTCCCCATGGATAAGCACGTCTATTATCAGGATCAGTAAATCCACAAAGTCCAGCTTCATCACCATAATAAACGGTTGGTGCACCTGGCCATGTCATCTGCACAAGAACTGCTTCACGCATGCATGGCATACTAACGCCCTGATTAGCAGCCTCTGGTCCAAGATTGTTAACTCGTCCGATTCTACGATTAGTTCTTGTTAAAAATCTTGAATGATCATGATTAGATAATTCATTCATAGCAACCATCATAGAAGGCATTGTAAAGCTTGAATTATGATGCTTCATTGCACCCCAAAAGCTTGAAGCATTATTAAGCTGGTCACCTCTAAAATCGTCGCTGTGTTTTTGCATACCTGTAAGGAACCAGGTAAGTGGCTCCATAAAGGCGTCGTAGTTCATAACTGAATCCCACTGGTCACCCTGAAGCCAGCTTTCAGCTTCTCCATAATGCTCGGCTAAAATAATAGCTTCTGGATTGGCTTCCTTAACAGCCTGTCTAAATGCCTTCCAGAATTCATGGTTGTATTCTGGTGAATGACCAAGATCAGCTGCAACATCAAGTCTCCATCCATCAGCATTGTAAGGAGGAGATACCCACTTACGTCCTATATCTAATATATAATCCCTAAGCTGCTGAGATTCCTCGTAGTTGAGCTTAGGTAATGTATCATGTCCCCACCATCCATCATATGTATGGTTATAAGGCCACTTATACTCATCATAAAACTTGAAGTAACGTCTATATGGACTGCCGCCATCAACATATGCTCCCTTGGCATAGCCTTCTGCATTCTCGTAAATACGCTCTCTATCAAGCCATTTATTAAATGAACCACAGTGATTAAATACACCGTCAAGAATAACCTTCATTCCACGCTTATGCGCTTCCTTAACCACCTTGGCAAAAAGCTTGTTGCTGGCATCAAGATTCTTCTGGTTTGTTACACGGTTAATATATTTAGATGCAAATCTATTCTCCTGGCATCCATTACCAAGAAGCTCGCCGTGGTCATCAACAATCTTACCAATATGTGGATCGATATTGTCGTAATCCTGAATATCATACTTATGATTAGAAGGTGATACAAAAAGTGGATTGAAATATATAACCTCTACACCAAGGTCTGATAAATAATCCATCTTATCAAGAACACCCTGAAGGTCTCCACCATAAAACTCTCTAATACCCATAGTTGCTGGATACTTGTACCAGTCATCTACTTTATTAGTGTAATCACCTATATAAAAGTACTCGTTAGTTTCAACATCATTGGATGGATCACCATTATAAAAACGATCCACGTATATCTGATACATAACTGCGCCCTTGGCCCAGTCAGGTGTCTTAAAGCCTGGAATGATTTGGAAATTGTATCGCTCCATAGGCTCATTAACTGCTCCACGGACATCAAAATAAGTAACCATCTTACCCGAATGAACTTCGAAGTAATATGATATCTTCATGTTGTCTAGCTGAATTTCATGGAAATAATAATCGAAAAGATCGTCACTATATTCCTTTTCCATATTATGGCATTTCTGCTTTTCAACAATGATTACATGATCTGCATTGTTCTTGGCAGTACGGAACCTAATTGTCACACGTCCATAAGCTGTAGGCTCAAGTGGTGAAACATAGTCCGCTGTAGTGTCGGAATAAAGTGCTTTTTTATTAAGAACAGGTCGCATGGCTTCAATGTAAGATGATGCATTGATGTCCATGAAAGGTGTTTTACTGTTAAACATAATAACCTCTTTATGATACTTAATATCCTAGCTGATATTTTACCATAAAGAGGTTATATTCACAAGTTAGTTGGCTGTATCCTGTTTGCTTTCAGGAGACTCCTTGCCATTAAGAAATGGGATTGCAAATTTGTTATTAAAGAAGGTAATAAGTGGTCCCATAAAGAAGGCTGTGATAATAGTACCAACGCCGATAATTGTTGGGATATCCTTGATCTCTCCACCGCCAAGAACAAATATGGCGCCGCCAGCAATAACACAGATAACATCTGTAATAATACGGATATACTGGAACTTACCAATCATCCATGTATTAGTAATAATAAGTGCTACAGCATCATATGTCGAAACACCAAGATTAGATGTCATATAGAATGCGGAACCAAAACAAATTATTACAATTGCTATAAGAAGACATGCCACGCGAACCCACATCTCTGGCTCCACAATGAATTTTTGAAGGAACTCATATGTCCACTGTGTAATATATCCAAGTAAAAACAGATTAATAAAGGTTGCTATACCAATATAGTGATAGTCAGCTACAAGAGCAAATATTAACAGGATTGCATTAACAATAACGTATAATGTTCCAAACTGTATTGGTATAAGCTTATCAAGTCCTGCCATAAGTGACTGGAATGGATCAACTCCAAGCGCTGCTATTTTGAAAATGCCTACACTAACTGCACAAATGATAACACCAAAGGTTGTCATACATATTCTTTTTATTGTACGATTCATAAATTACCTCTTTCATTATACTGATAACGAATAATGATAACTCAAACAGAGGGTATTCTATCACAATTATCGCGAAATATACTCATATTATCTTGATATATTAATTATCATATTTTGTCCTTTTGTTAGCATAAACTCAAAAAAAATCCTTATCATTTGCGATAAGGATTTTTCTACAAACTATAATCTTATTCTTACACTCATCTCGTGTGCTGCAAGTCCTTCTGTGTGAGCCATTGTCATGCATGTATCAGAAAGATTAATTAATCCTTCCTTAGTAATGTACTGAGTAAATGAAGTCTTAAGGAAAGTTCCTACCCATACACCATTGGAGAACTTAGCATTCTTCATTGTAGGAAGAGTGTGGTTTGTACCTGAGCAGTAATCTCCAAGTGCAACAGTTGCATTCTCACCAATAAATAATGAACCATACTGATAAAGCTTCTCGCTGTAAGCCTTAGGATCCTTGGTGTGTACCTCAAGGTGTTCTGGTGCTTCATCATTGGCGATGTCAGCCATCTCGTCCATATTATCAGCAATGATAATAGTTCCATTATCCTCGAAGCTCTTCATAGCAGCTTCACCTGTTGAAAGCTCCTTGCTTAATCTATCCATTTCATCAAGCACTGCCTGAATCTTTGTGTCATCTGTTGTTACCCATGTTGACTTAGCAAATGCATCGTGCTCGCTCTGAGCAAGAAGGTCGATGGCGATATATGTTGGATTAGCAGTCTCATCAGATACGATAAGCACCTCACTAGGACCTGCAAGTGAATCGATACCTACTGTTCCCATTACCTGACGCTTAGCTTCTGTAACATATCTGTTACCTGGTCCTGCAATAAGATCAACCTTGCCGATAGACTCTGTACCATAGGCCATAGCAGCTACTGCCTGAGCACCACCTACTGTATATATTTCATCAACACCTGCTATATCAAGAGCAACTAATGTTGCTGGGTGAATCATACCATACTCTTTATTGGCTGGAGAACAAGCGATTACTCTCTTTACTCCTGCAATCTTAGCTGGAAGAGCTAGCATAAGAGCTGTACTTGGAAGTGGAAAACGTCCACCTGGTACATAAAGACCTGCTGCGTCAACAGGAATTAATCTGTGTCCAAGTTCTACTCCATCGATAGGGCTCTGTACATTAAGAGGCTTAATACAGTTAAGCTGCTCCTTAGCATAAAAGCTAAGCTGTGCTGCTGCCTTCTTAAAGCTTTCTACTACTTTGTCATCAATGAGGCTGTATGCCTTGGCAATTTCCTCTTTTGTAACTCGAATATTGGTAAGATCAGCATTATCAAACTTCTTAGCTAAATCCTTAAGATACTGATCGCCCTGCTGCCTAACACCGAGAATAATATCGGCTACTGCTTTGGTTGCTTCAGCGTCACGTACTTCTTTGGCCTCTTTGGCCTCTTTGTAAAACTTCATGTGGTCGCTCCTTTCGTATATATAAAAGCTTGTTTTCCGTCCTCGCTATAAAAACAAAAAGCTTGCCAAGGTAATTTTCCCTGACAAGCGTGGATCAGACATATCGTCTACTATCATGATGAAATATAACAAATATAAATATGCATGTCAAGTATACTGCTGGTATACAATCACGCAAAAGGTTCTGTCGTTAATTAGTCCTTTTCTGCGCTACGCGTATATGTCTTGGATAAATATCCTTATATCTATATATGCTAAGCACTATACCAACTAACATATAGCACACCATCATATTGCTATTACCCGTAGATATAAATGGTAAAAATGATGCTGTAGGTGGAAAAACGCCAAATACAGTCAGTAAGTTGAGTAGCATATTGGACAAAATAATGATGCCACATCCACATCCCATCACAAGTCCTACCTCATTCTTCTGTCTAAGCACCGAAGAAAAAATGTATACGACTAATGATGTTAATGCAACGATAACAATCATCCCAGCCAGCGCACCATACATATGAAGCACTACAATTATAGAAAAGTCACCAGTTAAAACTGTGTTGGTTGAATCAAATGAATCGCTCATCAAATCAACATTACTCTTCCCAAGAAGCTGAATATCACTGTTCATATCTCTAAAAGTATTCATAATATTCATATCGCCCTCAAGGAACGCATTCACTCTTGCTTCCTGATATGGCTTCATCATATGAAGAGAATAGAGACCAATCATACTTATAATCGGCAGAACTAACATCACACCCCATAGCGCAGCTATAGTTCTCTTAACAGGTACCTTATACCATTTCTTTTTAACAGCTATCGTAAGTTGTATCATCATGCATACAAACATAAGAAGTGTCTGGCTTAGATTAGGTAGTGACCTAACTACGAATAGCGGAACTATCATCCATGCTATCGCAGCCAAAAGGCCTCCTATTCCTTTACCTCTATATTTGTACAGTATCGCTCCATATATAGGAAGATACAGCATCAATATAGATGCTATGGATGCTCTGATTACCCCGAAAAACATTATGGTATATCTAGTCCCGTTCAGCATCTCACCGAAAAAGAGACCATATAATCCAAGAGCTATTATTCCAGCTCCAATAAGTCTCGCATACTTTGCTATCCTCGTATAATCGATGAAATATACTATACACATGACAATTAGACATCTAATCCAATCTGCAATACCAATCATTTTAAGCTCTCGATACATCATTCGCATTTTATCTGAATCAGCACTACTCTCTATGATCATATTGTAAATAGTGAATCTAAGAACTACAGATATCAATCCAAGAAATGCTACTAGAGCTATTATCCCCCAGGACATTCTTGGCCTATGAATCTTATCAAGCGATATTCCTACTTCCACAGGATCCCCCATATCAGCTATCGCTGCCTTCTCAGCTTCTTCTGGTTCCATACCACTAGCCAGATTGTCCTCTATCTGGTCCTCGATATGTCCCCTTATCTCACTATCTAAGAATGGCCATGCTTTTTTGCACCTAATCTGAGATAGTAATTTATTTAAATATTCTTCCATGCCCTATACCCCAAACGATAGTACATTCACTACTGCTGACTTGTACTCGTTCCACTCCTTTGTCTTACTCTCCAGCATCCCTCTCCCTTCTTTCGTGATGCTGTAATACTTTCTAGTCTTGCCTGCAAAATCCTGCTCATATGCTGTGAGCAAATCTTTTTCTTCCATACTATGAAGTAATGGATATAATGTACCGGCCTTTAGTTCAAATACATTGTTTGAGCGCTTTCTAAGTGTATCTATCATCTCATAGCCATACATATCTTTTTCTTCCAGTAGCTTAAGTAATAACATGGTCATACTTCCAGATACCAGTGTCTTATCAATAGCCATAATCTAACCTCCATTTAAATTGATTTAATAATTTTATGCATAAATTAACATCCAATATATAAACCCTAGTTATATCGATAATCTATATATCGGACATCTATATATTATATCGGCTGCCTATATATGTCAACATATTTTTAATCACCACTTTACAATACTATCTCAAACAACCTAAATCATATATCGCCTAAAATAAAAAGGATGAGATCACTCTCATCCTTTACACAAAACTTTATACTAAATAACTCTATACTGATTGTCTCTAAATCACTTATCACTCTATTACTTTTTCTCAAAATAATAATCTGTGTACTCTGGAAGATTCTCATACTCAGAAGTATCAGCATTCATCTCTTTTAACATTGCTAGCGTCTCTTCATCGAATCCATTATTAGCTCTAAAAGAGAACTGCTTTCCTTTTATTGTAAGTGTAGCAAATTCATAACTTTCACCAAATGACAACGAGTACTGCGTATCACTTATTTTCTTCACATTATATGAAACAGTTATATCATCGATACTTCCATCTTTTGTATGCACTGTATGTGTTGCTGTATCTCCACTTATTACAAATGTTTCTTCAAATGGTAGGTCTGCTGCTGTACGTACTGCCCCATCTGAATCAACCTGCTTCACTTCTACCCATGTTCCATCAATAGTCGTATTGCCACATCCTGTAAGAATAATGCACATCATAGATGCATATATTACTGTAATGATGTATGTTAATAACTTCCTGTTACACAATATATTACTCTTCATAAACTCTTTTGCTCCTAGCACTAAATCACACTACTCTTCTTGATAACCTTGCATATATTGAAGATATGGTCACCAATTCTCTCTGCATTAGAAGCAAGTGACATATACTGAGCACCTACTATAGGTGTACAGATACCTTCGTTAAGTCTTGTGATGTGATTCTTGCCCATCTTCTCTGTAATAACATCGATCTCAGCCTCAATAGCTTCAGCTTCCTTGTACTCTTCCTGGCTACCGCTTGAATATGCTGACATCGTCTTATCATAAAGCTTATTAATCTGCTCCTGTACATAACCTATCTCGGAAACAGCAGAAGTTGAGAAGCCCTGACCATCTGCTTTCAAAATATTTGCATATTCCAAAATATTCTCAGCATAGTCACCAATACGCTCGATATCACTGATTGTATGGAAAGTAGTAGAAAGATATTTATAGTCAGCCTCTGCAAGAGGAAGTCTTGAAAGCTCTACTACGAATCTTACAAGTTTCTTATTGATGAAATTAATCTCTTTCTCTGTCTCTTCGAACTGCTTCTCTTCTTCAAAATCCATCTTGCTGATAATACCAAGGGAACGATTGAAGTTATCCATAGCAAGCTTAGACATATTGATAATCTCATTCTTAACCTGTGCTACGGCGATAGGAGGTGTACGAAGCATATTCTCATCTACAAAGTGAAGCTTAAACTCTTCGCTGCTCTCCTCGCTGCCAGTATCTGGTGAAATCTTCATTACGAGCTTTATGAGTAAACCTGTAAGTGGAAGCATAATAACAACTGTGGTGATATTGAATACTGTATGGAACATAGCCAGCTGAATCTCTGGTGAACCCACAAATATTTTGCCAAACATTGCACCATATCCAAGTGTTCCACCGCTGACTGCGTCAAGCACAACTCCGATTATGGCAAATATAACTACACCGCTTACGTTGAATAATAAGTGGATTAATGATGTTCTCTTAGCATTCTTGCTACTTGTAAGTCCAGCAATCATAGCAACAACACATGAACCAATATTAGAACCCATAGTAAGGTAAATACCCTGATTAAGAGTGATAAGTCCAGCCACTACCATAGTGATTGCTACAGAGGTCATTACTGAAGAACTCTGAACAATAGCTGTAAGAACTGCACCAATGATGATAAGTAAGATAACGCTATTAATTGATGCAAGGAACATTTTAACTTCATCAAGCTTCGCAAAGCTGTTCATAGAACTGCTCATCATACTAAGCGCTGCGAAAAGCATACCAAAGCCAGTAATAATACCACCAACATGCTTGGTTATATCTTTCTTCGCAAATATCGATATAAAACCACCAACACCTGCAAAAGCTGCAAATATCGCAGTTGTCGAAACGCTGCTGCCGCCTGACATACCAAATGCAACTAACTGACCAGTAACTGTGGTACCAATATTGGCACCATATATAATAGTAGCCGCCTGCTCTAAAGTCATGATTCCTGCATTAACGAAACCGATAACCATGACAGTGGTTGCTCCTGAGCTCTGAATTGCTGCGGTACCAACAGTACCTATACCAACTCCAAGAAGCTTACTGCCTGCTGCCTTAGAAAACAGACTTCGAAGCTTGGAACTGCTTAATGTTTCAAGATTAGAACTCATCATTGAACAGGCCACTAAAAATATACCTATTCCTGCAAGTAAATTAAGTATGGAAGTAATAACATCTACTGTGCTCATAATTCGCCTCCTCGCTGCATTTCATTATACAGTCTTTTCTAGAGAGAGGACAATTCATTTTCTAGATTTCATAAACTATTTTTTGACTTTAAAAAGAATCATTTTCGCTTTATTACTTGCTTTATTTACTAAAAACATATATCGTTTATCTCGAATTATTTAAATATGATACTGAAAGGTAACTGACAATGGAAAGTAAATACTTACTCAAGAAAAGCCACATTAAAGCTGGATTTGTAATTAAGCTCATCGCAATCATTTCATGTATTTACGGATTATGTGTAGGCATCCATGCTCCTCAGGACATGACTTACTTCACTAATCTTTCTAATATTCTGATATTGATAGCTCTTATAGCCTCACTTATTTTCGATGTTATTATTCTAAAAACAGATGGTGCTAAAAACCCTAAGAACAATTTGTTCTTTATAACAAAGTTTATTTTCACATTATGTATAAGCATTACCTGGCTTATATATATGTGTATACTTGCTCCTACAAGTGATGCAGGCTTTATAAGATCATATATGGGAAATCATTATGGCAGCCTATGTTTACATATGATTACTCCAGTACTCGCGCTTGTTGATTTCATACTCTTTGACTACAACTACAAGTCAACTGGTATACATAGTGTCTACGCAGTAATACCACCACTCTTCTACGTTGGATTCATTGTGATACTCGCATCAACAGGTATGAGATGGAAGCATGGAATGTCTGCTCCATACAACTTTCTGAATTTTGGTGCTGAGGTTGGCTGGTTCGGATTCGATCTTTCTACAATGAGTTCGTCATCTCTTGGTATTGGCGTGGCGTACATGATAATAGTTCTTGTACTTATCTTCATCGCCATTGGAAGACTTTTCCTATTGTTCAAGGATTTAAGATATAAGAATGTTAGTAAATAAACTAATATAAGGGCACATAACTTGTTCATTCAAGTTGGACAAACAAGTTTGGTTGTGTTGATTTTATAACTACTAATAAAAAAGGACATTTCGTCGTAACGAAATGTCCTTTAATTAATAATTGATGCTTTGTCTTAAACGTCTTACTCAATTGTAGAAGCATAATTATATTTATCAATTGCTGGTACAATACAATGATTAACAAATGAATCTAAATCTTTATAGCCTACATAAGTATATTTACCAACCATAAATCTACTCTGACTAGAATACTTTGATGGAATAATAGCATTAGCCAAATTCACAGATCCTGTTCCATCTTCAAGTATTAACACGTCATTAAAAGCAACATAGTAGTAATATTCAACCTCTTCAGCTGGCTTAACATTTGTGGCATTCACTTTATATATCAAATAAAGTGTGCTATTAGGATTAGCACTCATACCATCCTTTAATGTAACTAAGTAATTACCTACATACTGCACATCATTCAAATTTTCTGGCTTATCCCATCTGCTTACTTCATTAGCATTGAACTCATCAAGTCCCTGTGCAATCATTTTATCCATTGTATCCTGTGGAATCTCACTAGCATCAGAAACATAATACGAGATAGACTCACAAGTATAAGTCTTCTCTGTCTCAGACACAGCACATCCAAATTCTTCTGCAAAAGCTACGGGTGTACCTGAAAAAGTAGCTGCGACTGTGATGGTATCTCCATTAGCGATATCTCTACTCTTATCTGCTGTGAATCTAAAATACTTCATCTCTGGCTGATTATCATCTGCAACAATGGTAACAGTTCCATTTGGAGATATACCCGAAAATTCAACTGATACATAATCAAAAGGATTAAATGAACCTAACTCATCTAAGTCTGACACAGTATAGTTTATATCTGAGCACTCAAGATTTACATTGAAATATTCCTCAGCTACAGTATAATTGCAGTCCCACTTGAGTGTAATAGTATCTCCATTGCAAAGTTCGGAGTTCTTGTCTAACTGAGGGTTTACACAGGCACTAATGAGTAAGTCTTCTGTTGATGAACCTGTAAGTAATCCTATGGCTTTTAATTCATCATTATTTCCAGATATCTTAATCTTTCCTGAATAATCAGCTTCAAATGAATCATAATCAAATTCATAGCTGGCTGTACCCATTGTGTCATAGCCTGTCGCTGTAATTGTCATATACTCATCAAGATTAATGGTTTTCTTTCCACATCCTGAAAGAGTGAAAATGATAGTAATCATACTCACGAGTAACACTATTTTTTTCGCATTTTTCATAGTTGGTCTCCTTAAACTAATTATTTTATCAAGCATCTGTCATCACGCACTTTTTGTGCTGTAACCTCAAAACTGCCCATATAAAGTTTGGCAGAATAATCTTCCGGTTCTCCAAAATCATTCCTTATAAAATTTCAAATCGCCATTCTCAAGAGTTTCTTTATCCAATATCTTAAGATATATATAAGAAGTATGAGGTTCTGTCAGTTTCTTTCCATCTTTATCAAAGTGTGGTGGCAAATTTCCTGTCCAGCTACTAAAATCGATTATCTCGTCCTGATATATATAAATCTGTTCATCTTCTGTTATTTCCCATTGGCCACCATAAACTAGAGTACCCTCCGCCGTACTTTCAGTAGTCATTTCATACGTGCCATCCTTTGATAAAACTACTGTTTGATCCACCCTTGCTCCATCCTGATATCTCGTCCACGTTTCTCTCTCATAAGTACCAGCCATATTTTTTATGGTATATTTCTCACAGCCCATTAGGGATAAGGCTAAACTCATCATAAATAAAATCTTAAAAATTTTTTTCATAACAACCACTCCTCCAATGTCCTTAAATTTATTATTTTTCATCACTTATTCTTAATTATTATTTAGAAACAATTTTGCAATAAATCTACTACTTCCTCTTCCGTCCAATGTGATTCATCATATTCATCTAGATCTGGATTGTTGTAATCAATTTTGGGATCAATATATGTAAAGAGAAGATCAACATACGGATTATTATCACTAATTGCTAAATAGTTATATGACATTCTATTTTCACCAAGATCCCCTTCGTAATAATAGAGTTCATAATCACATTTTATTCCATGAACTGTATCGATATATGTATATTCTGTAATATACCTATTGAACTCCTTACGATATTCCATTAAAGCCTCTACCGTTGTACGTTCTTCTCGCTCTGGGTTACTTATAAGTACATCTACATTTCTTCGCATTCCATATTGAGTAAAATAGATTGATCGGCTATCATGATTGATTAATATTCCTGCTTTTTCTGGGTCATCAACTTCAAAACCATCATATGAAAAGTAATCTTTATCTTCATCAACATCAATTAACCATGGAAGCCCATCAACTTTCAAATTTTCATTCTTGCGCCCGGACCCTACGAAATAATCGCCTGGAAGCCGTAAAGATATCTGTTCTTCGCCAGCCACTTCTAGCGAAATCCATTCGGAATAAATATCTGAACTGTACTTTTCTTCAGCTGTAGATATTTCTTCCGAATTCGAAATATCTACAGAATTATCATCATCTAATTCTTTTTTTTCAGCAGAATCTTCTACTGAATCTGTTAACGTGGTCTCCTCTACTGATGCGCCACATGCGCAAAGTGTCATAGAAATGACCATTGCCAAAATTAAAAATCTTTTTTTCATGTTAATCTCTCCTCTTGTCCAACATACGATGGACATTCGGGGAGATTGTACATCATATGATGTACACTGTCAACAGAGGTATAAAATATGGGATATTATCCAAGATTGCGGGATTTACGCGAAGATAAAGATTTGTCTATACGGCAATTAGCAGACATTCTACATATGCAACGAACAACTTATCATAATTATGAAACCGGCAAACGAGAGTTACCTTTTGAAATAGCAATAATGCTTGCAAACTTTTATAACGTCTCTCTAGATTACATGGCTGGCATAACAAATATAAGCTCAATAAACAAAAAAGATATTACATAATGGTCTATATAAACCATCTGTAATATCTTTTTTTATATTTCGTAGTATACGGGCCAAAGTACACATCCTCGTGACAATAACCTCAGGCAAGCCTGAGCTGCCCCGTTCCCCATATAACCTAATCGCTGAATAAAGGCACATAAAAAGGACATTTCGTCGAAACGAAATGTCCTTTAATAATTTAACGTAAAAAGTATTCATGCATGTGAATATTCACTACTGCAGGTCGTCCAGTTCTTCCATACCCGGTCGTCCTTACGAGTATTTCTGATGACTGTCTTACCTTTTCACACTGCTCGTTAAATATTTTTTCAAATGTACCACTGTCTCTTTTTTGGTGATTATCATTCCCATTTCTTCCATCCCTTGAAGACTTTTGAGTCTGACTAACACCTGCTACTGAATTAACAAGATATAATGCTTCTGAATATGCGTATGCTGCTTTAATCCCTCCTTGGACGACAGAATAAACTTATATCAGTTACAATATATATATCGGCATAAGTTTACATAATGTTTATATCTTCTAATTCTTTTTTATACATGTACCACACACGTCTCGGTCCATATCATGCCTTTTCACTAATGTGTTATACAATCACTTACAACTTCATATGCAATATATTCATGCGAAAATTCATAGCCTAATTTCTCTGCAAGGTGAACTGATATCTTATTTTGCGCATCCCAGCTTGGATACAGTCCTTCATCAAGACAGTCTAATATAAGCGCCGCACATACGATAGCCGCCAGACCTTTTTGTCTTTCATCCGGCTTAGTATCAACTTCTATCTCAATGCCTTCTTTATACCTTGAAAACGATGATGCGCCAGCTGCTATTTTATTATTCTTTAGGACAACTTTTCCTCGTCCTAACTTAAGATATTTTTCTTTACTCTCAAATGCTGAGACAAAATCCTCAGTAACAGGATCCGTAAGGCACATATCGTAAATATCTGAATCTATATTTCTAATCTCATATCCAGATGGAAGACTCGACATCATATGCTGAAGTTTCTCCCTGTCAAATACTGTATCTTTCTTAATGGCATATCTTGTTACCTTCTTGCAATCGGGATAGCATTCTTCAATCAGCCTAGCCCATTCGTCGTTCTCCGGTGTCATAATAACAAAACCTTCAGGCTTAGCTAAAACCAGTTCTTTATCAGGTCTTCCAGCATAAAAACAAAAGCAGCTTACTCTCGCATACGCTGACTGGGGCTCATCTATATCAGTTACATAGATATCACCCATCACATTTTGGAGGCATGAATAAACAAGCGTCTCTTCCCAGCCTTCAAATAATCTTTCTACTTTAGAAGTGTCTTCTAACTTATAAATCATTACTCAGTCTCCAATCTTTTTTCAAATAGATGATCAACGCCATCACCGTAATTCACAATATCTCGCACAAATGCATACCCATACTTTTCATATAGGCCCATAAATTCAGACGGAATATAACTCTTCTCAAAGCCCTGACTCTTCGCATATTGATTGGCATAATCAATCAATTGACCACTGATTCTATTCCCTCTATGTTCTTCTGATACAAATACACAGGATATCCATGGATATATTTCTGGCAGGGGATAATAGTCCGTCTTCATAATTGACGCCATACCTACAATATCATCACCGCAAAGCGCAACAAACATTGTTTCCCAGTCAGTAAACACCCAGTCTCTTATCATATATGCAATATGATCCTTGCAATCATCCCAGGAACACTCCTCGACATAGCGAAGAAGCTTCTTAGCCAATTCACTATCTTTTTCTACTGCTTTTATTTCTATCATAAATAATCCTCGTACCAATAACACCAGTTACAATAATTTCATCATAGATTCCAGGAAAAGTATATAGATTTGTAATATAAAAAAAGCAGTAGACCTTATATAATCTACTGCCGTAAGATACCTGACACATGCGGTGTAATAAGTACATTACTGATAAATTAAATATTAAAATCACCTGATGTAATCAACCTCGCCCAATTTTTTAGGCATTGAATTAGTGGTAACCCACTTTACGACTAATTCTGTCAATCTATATAACTCTTCTTTCAAGACGTCCTTGACTACCACGATAAATATAGAATCTTGGAATGCCCCCGCCATCTCCGCCGCCAAGTCTATCCCAATCTATTTCATCTTTAATCAAATCATCTCTTGCAGCTGTGTAGACAACAAATGCATCTAATAGCAAGCAATATAGAACAAGCATCACAATATGTACAAATTCCAATATCTTTATTGTTTTATTTTCATTTGGTGTGTCAAATTTCAAATTCCCCATATCTAGTACTACCCTTCTAGATTCCCCAGTTAAAATACTTTGTTTATATTTTCTTCTGTTACTTCATAACACTCCATATCAGATAAACCATATAAACTGTCTAATAACTCATTATAATCTTCTTCGGTGGTTGGACGATCTAGAATGCCGTATACATATTCTCCTGAATTATCATCCAATTCAAAACTAGCCATCGTACCGATATACTCGACAGAACTGCCATCATAAATAAATATGGAATATTCTTCATAATCTATCCATTCAGAATCCTGGTATAAGCCGCCATCTCCATCTGTGTAAGTATAAGTACCTAGACTGGCTTCATCCCAGCTATCCTTTGGTAACATCACATTAAAATATTTATCATTACCAACTAAAAGTTCCTTAACGTTATCTCCATTGATATCAGTATATGCAAACATTTTTACCTCTTCATCATCACTTGGATACGAATCCCAAGCTCCGTAAAAATAGCCATACGATATCCCATTCTTCCAATCTGTAAGAAGCTTTTTATAGCAAGCTGCATCAGAAGCTGAAATAGTATCTATTCCGTACTTCTTGAAGTAATCGATAACAATATCTGAATCAGCGGATGTATATTCTAAAAGTTCCTGGTTAGTCTTACTATCACCACTAATATTCTCATACTCATCTTTTGTAACGATCTTGCCATCTACAGTATACTTTTCTTCTAGTACCTTACGATCCCCTGTTTCGGAGTTGAATTCATTATAGTAGTAGCCATAATATTTTTTTACAATCTCACCATCTGCTTCAATTAAATAGCCCTCTTCCAAGTGCTCCTCTGTCATATTATCAATGTCTACTGAACCATCTATATTCCAAATCACATTGTCACTATAGATAACTGGATAACCATAAATTATCTGTGAGTTAAAAGAGCTTCCATCCCAAATAGAAACCTCGGCACACTTATAGCCTTTATCAACCACATCACCAACTACTATCAGATCCAAATATCCGTCTGAATTTAAATCTCCAAGAGCAAATTCTGGCCAAGCAATTTCAGGTGATCCTATACTTGTGTTCTGATAATAGCCATCCCGATAACAACTAAGTAAATGATTGAAATGATTTATTAAATAATCATAATCGTACTCACTAACTAGTCTATCTGTAATATCCAGAACATCGCATATTTCATTGTATGTCATGATGCTATCTAGAACATCTATTGCATCGTCAAAATCATCGATATTTGTAGCATCTTTAATCAAATCTATGTCTGGAATATCATCTACTTTATATTTTTCATCATATTCTATACGATGATAGCTTCCACTATTGTCAGCATATATCACATTGGTGAATGCTGGATCATTTCCCCATTCTTCGCGTGATTCAATTACTAATGATGCATTTTTTTCATCGAAATATGTATTAAACTCAGCTAAACAAATGTCATCACGAAGCTTATAGAAATATAACCACTCTTTCCCAAAATCAGTTTTAGCCAATACATATCCACTCTTTTCATAATACAGTAGACTATGTCCATCTATTCCCATGGAAGGTAATTCACTAATGAAACACATTGCACCAGCACCTTCCACATATGTATAAACATCTACTCCGACCCCACTATAAAGTGATCTAAACATACATAGCTCTGGTATATCATCATCATCAATATAAATAAGATTGTAGCCCGAGCAATCGTCTAATCCATATGCGCTCTGCCAATCCTGAACTAGTTCTGCGTATTTTGATTTCCAATCATCCGAATCAGAAACATCATCATTGCTAATATCATCGCCTATTATATTTTTATCTTTTCGTACTTCTTGTTCAATCTTCTCTGGCAACTTAGCAACCATAGAAGCTAAACCAACAACACCACCTATTAACATGGCAACTCCAATGGCTATAAATGTCACTGATAATTTAGCTTTTGATTTCATAATTGATACCTCGCAAAATATTACTGATTAGTTTTACGCTATCTTATTTCTCTTTAACTGTTTTGAAATAATACAACCTATAATAAACTGAATAAAGAAGCCGATTAGACCTGCAAAAATAATAATCCCTAAAATCAAAACTGACTCGAAATCATCACTCTTATTAATTAAAAATAGGATGCCTGATACTATATATCCAGCTAATGTTCCTATAAACTGAATTAAACTAAGCACCATAAATTCTTTTATATTCTTCTGAAATATGAATATCAATAATCCTGCAATGAAACTTGCTAATCCTATTCCAAGCTGTACCATAATAGCATTATCATAAAAATTCACACCAAGTAATATTGGAAACAGGCAAATTAAAGACAACACAATTTTTTTCATTTCTCTATAAGCTCCTTAAATATCAACATATTATAGATACGTTTTTAACATATAAAATTTATGTGAAAATCATAAAAAAGCATTAACCTTGCAGCAAATGCTTAATTAAATTAGCTAATAATTTTATGTTCAATTTTATTCTCATTTAAAACTTAATATCATCTTAATGCGAAAAGAGTAATTCACAAGGTGTGAGGTGTACCTAATGAATTACCCTTTTATTATAACATGTAATCAGTCTATTTAATTATGTCGCTAACCTTAGCAGGTCTACTCTGATCTATTCCTGCTCTACATTTTTCTTTAATATTCCAAGAAGTACTGCACCTACCACAGTTCCTACTAAAAGAGCTACGATATACATAGCTGGATTTCCAACTACAGGGAATACAAAGATTCCGCCGTGAGGTGCCATAAGTGTACAGTTGAATGCCATTGAGAGTCCACCTGCGATTGCTGAACCTATTATGCATGATGGAATAACTCTAATTGGATCGGCTGCAGCGTAAGGGATAGCTCCCTCAGTTATGAATGAAAGACCCATGATGAAGTTAACTGGTCCTGACTTTCTTTCAGAAGCTGTAAACTTCTTCTTGAAGATAATAGTTGCAAGTGCGATAGCACAAGGAGGAACCATACCACCAATCATAACTGCTGCCATGATGTTGAAGTTACCAGCTGCAATCGATGCTGTACCGAATACATAAGCAGCCTTGTTGAAAGGACCACCCATATCAATTGACATCATACCTCCAAGGATGAGTCCAAGGAGAATTGCATTTGCACCGCTAAGTGAACCTAAACCATTGTTAAGCGCTGTATTAATAATACCTACTACTGGCTCGATAGCATAAATCATTGCAAGACCAATCATCAATATACCAAACAGTGGATACAAAAGTACTGGCTTGATACCATCAAGACTCTTTGGAATGATCTTGTCAAAGAGCCACTTAAGTCCAACCACAAGATATCCAGCGATAAAGCCTGCTGCAAGTGCTCCGAGGAAACCACTTGTTCCGTTTGCTGCTATATATCCGCCAACCATACCAACTGCAAGACCTGGACGATCAGCAATACTCATTGCTATAAATCCAGCAAGGATAGGAAGCATGAAACTAAATGCCACACCACCAATCTGTCCCTTCAGTAACGCCGCAAGTGGAGTAAGTGAACCAAAGTTTGCTCTTTCTTCAAGAGAGAGTGTGTTCATGTCATAAGAAAAACCATCAATCAAGAATGCAAGTGCGATAAGAATACCACCACCTACTACGAATGGAAGCATGTGTGAAACACCACTCATAAGATGCTTATAAATCTGATGTCCTATACTGTCCTTCTCACCTTCACCCTCAGTGGATTTCTTTGCCCCATCGGCTGCCTTGTATACTGGCGCCTTTCCGCTAGCAATTGTTTCAATGAGCTCATCTGCCTTGTTGATTCCCTTCGCTACATGACATTCAACAACCTTCTTTCCATCGAAACGATCCATCGGAACATTTGTATCTGCTGCTACGATGATTCCGTCAGCTGCAGCAATCTCCTTATCTGTAAGAACGTTCTTAGCTCCGCCTGAGCCTCTTGTCTCAACCTTGATAAGATATCCCTTTGCTTTAGCAGCCTTCTCAAGTGCTTCAGCTGCCATATATGTATGAGCGATTCCTGTAGGACATGCTGTAACAGCAAGAATCAGTGGCGCATTTCCATCCTTCTTATCTGCCACAAGATCCTGCGCTGCTTTGGCTTTTTCATCTGCTGCAGTCTTCTCGTCCTTCTCTGTTTCTGCCTCATCAATAATCTTTCTGAATTCCTCAACGGACTTAGCAGCCTTGAGCTTACCTGTAAAGTCCTCATCCATGAGCATAGTCGAAAGCTTACTCAAAATATCAATGTGCACAGAGCCCTCTCCCTCTGGTGCAGCAATAAGGAAAAGCATATCTACTGGCTCATCATCAAGAGCCTCGTAATCAACGCCACTACTTAATACCATTGCAGCAAGGCCTGGAGCATTTACTCCCTTACATCTTCCGTGTGGAATAGCGATGCCCTCTCCAAAGCCAGTTGATCCTTCTTCCTCTCTCGCCATCACTGTAGCGAGATAGTTATCTTTATCATTAACCTTTCCGCTAGCTGCCATCAAGTCAACCATCTGCTTAAGAACATCGTTCTTATCTGATGCGCTTCCGCCAAGCTTTATGCTTTCTGGCGACAATAAATCGTTAATTCTCATAGTGTAACCTCCTTTTGTTTCTTTAGAAATTTAATGTCTCTAAGATTTTTTCTACTTCCTCTTTTGTTGCAAGATTTTCTGAAAATGCACTGGCACTTCCACTGCTGATTCCATACTTGAATGCCTGCTTGTAATCCCCTGTCTTCATGTAACCATACAGGAAACCGGCCACCATAGAATCTCCTGCACCTACAGAATTCACAACCTTTCCTTTAGGTGCCTCACTCTCAAATACCTGACCGTCCTCAGTAACCATGACCGCTCCATCGCCAGCCATCGATACTATGACGTTTCTTGCCCCCTTCTCCTGAAGCTTCTTTGCATACTCTGCTACCTGTTGCTTGTTCTCAAGCTCAACTCCAAAGATTTCTCCAAGCTCGTAGTTGTTTGGCTTTACAACAAATGGATGATATGGCATTACGTTCATTAGTAAATCCTTTGTCGCGTCAACTGCAATCATGATTCCTCTGCCCTGAAGTTTCTCCATTATCTTGCTGTAGATATCCTCTGGCATTGACGATGGAATACTTCCCGCAAGCACTAAGATATCTCCCTCTTTCAATGTATCAAGCTTTCTGCCAAGCTCATCAATCTGCGCACTGCCAATCACTGGTCCCATACCGTTGAGCTCTGTTTCCTCGTTGGATTTTAGCTTCACATTGATTCTTGACATTCCATCATCAATATCAATAAGCTCCTCGTTTAGCCCCATGTTTCTGACTAGACGTTTGATTTCATTTCCAGTAAAACCTGCGCAAAAACCAAGGATTGTACTCTCGAGGCCAAGATTTCCAAGCACGATTGATACATTTATACCTTTTCCGCCTGGAAACATAATCTCCTTGTTGGTTCTATTAACTTTACCTAAGGTAAAATAATCAGCTGAAACAATGTAGTCTAATGACGGATTAAATGTAACTGTATAAATCATCTCTTCTCCTTTCTTCAAATTGTTTATTTTGATTGTTTTTGATTTTTTATGGTCGTTTGTGACTTTATGTAATTATATTACATTCACATTCGGTCATAGTCAACCATTTTCAGTCATTATAAATAACTAAAATTACGGTATCTTTATTGTTGATTTATCACATAGACCTTTATTCTTCTGCAAATATTACATTTGCGTCAGTCAAAATCAGTCTTATACAGTCAAATGTATTTGATTTTTTAATACAAAAGGCGTATTTTATTATTGATAGATTTATTCACAGAGTTTTGTGAGATCTATATATTTCAAATTTTAGATAAGGAAGAAAACAACGATGCTTACAGAAGAAAGAAGAGCTGGAATAGTCAAGATAGTCGATGAAAAAAGAAGTGTTTACGTTCAAGATTTAATGACACTTTTTGACGCCTCTGAATCTACAATTAGAAGAGATCTCACGGATTTGGACCATAAAGGCTTGCTCACCAAGGTTCACGGTGGTGCAATCGCCTTGGAAAATCCAATCACAACCTTGGATGTTTCTGTAATAGAGAGAGCAAATTTAAATAAGGATGGCAAAGAAAAAATCGCAAAATATGCCGCTTCATTAATTGTTAGTGACGATATCATTTTTATCGATGCAGGTACTACAACTGGCATGATGATTGATTATA
Organism: Lachnospiraceae bacterium UBA1748; assembly: GCA_002314855.1. Taxonomy (GTDB): domain Bacteria; phylum Bacillota; class Clostridia; order Lachnospirales; family Lachnospiraceae; genus NK4A136. The sequence goes on along the minus strand of DCHQ01000005.1, from coordinate 16,818 downwards.
TAGCCGGATCTAACGCAGCCTCTGCCACATACGTGACAAATGGTCTCATCCATGGAAGACGACTCGCAGCTCTAGGATGCACAGTCTATATGCCATCAGGTCAAGTGAAGGACAAAACTGAAGCCATCATAGGTGCTGATACCTGCGAGTATTTAAGCAAGATGAATTTCACAAAATGCTTTATTGGAAGCAATGGTGTAAGCGTTCCGCAGGGTCTTACAACTCCCGATAAACATGAGGCATTAGTTAAAGATATGGCCATAAAGCATTCAAAAAATAAATACATTTTGGCAGACCATTCAAAATTTGATACTATTTCTGCAGTATCGTTTGCAGCGTTTGAAAGTGTAAAAATAATCGCCGATAATCAAATATCTTCTAGCTACAAAAAGTTCGACAATATAATCATAGCTGAGTAACACCACAATAATAAGGCACCATATCTCATTAATTCTTTAATGAAATATGATGCCATAATTTTTCGTCGTAACAATAAGCGCTTACTCGCACTCTCTAATTGCCTTTCTCACGGAAAGTACTGCACCTGGCGATACAGAAAGCTCGTCGATTCCCATCTTTATGAACTCCTCTGTCAATGTCGTATCGGCTCCAAGTTCACCACAGATTCCAGTCCAAATCCCCTCTTTATGGCCGTTGTCTGCCACCATCTTAATAAGTCTTAAAAGCGCTGGGTGATGTGCATTATAAAATACATCTAGCTTTTCATTCTGGCGATCGATAGCAAGTGTATACTGTGTAAGGTCATTGGTTCCTATGCTGAAGAAATCCACATGCTTTGCAAGCTCATCTGACATGACAGCTGCTGCCGGTGTTTCAATCATAATACCTTCTTCTACTTCACCAACCTTGATACCCTCACTGATAAGTTCCTCTCTCACGGACTTAGAGATCTCCTTGATTTGAAGAACCTCGCTGACAGAAATAATCATTGGATACATAATTGCAAGATTGCCATACGCACTCGCTCTATAAAGAGCTCTCAGCTGGGTTCTAAATATCTCAGGTCTTGTGAGACATATTCTGATAGCTCTGTAGCCTAGCGCAGGATTTTCTTCCTTCTCGAGGCCAAAGTAATCAACCTGCTTATCAGCACCTATATCCAGAGTTCGGATAATAACCTTCTTGCTACCCATTGTTTCAAGTACCTTCTTGTAAGCCTGGAACTGTGCCTCCTCTGTTGGGAAATCTTCGCTTCCAAGATATAAAAACTCTGATCTGAACAGACCTATTCCACCTGCATCATTAGCAAGCACTGCACCGAGGTCACCTGGGTTTCCAATATTAGCGTATAGATTTATTTTCTTTCCCGACTTTGTAACATTTTCCTGTCCCTTGAGCTCCTGAAGAAGAGCCTTCTTTTCATCGTCAGCCTTCTTCTTTGCAAAATAAATTTCGAGAACATCTGCAGATGGATCAACAATAAGCTTTCCTTCATAGCCATCCACAATACCCATCTTCCCATCAAATGCTTTATCAATAGGTGTTCCCACCATCGCAGGAATATTCATAGTTCTCGCGAGAATTGCTGTATGCGAATTGGAAGAACCAAGTCTTGTAACAAATGCAAGAAGCTTGCTCTTATCCATCTGAACTGTCTCAGAAGGAGCCAAATCCTCAGCAATAATAATCACCGGTTCCTCACCTATATCATTGCTGTTTTCTTTGCCTGTAAGTATCCTGATGACTCTCTCAGAGATATCTTTAACATCAGCACTTCTAGCTTTGAAGTATTCATCCTCCATACTGGCAAACATTTCCGCAAAATTGTCACCGGTAGTAGCAACCGCATATTCTGCATTAACCTGCTGACCAGCAATGATGCTGCTGACAGAATCGTTATAATCTTCATCCTCAAGCATCATTGCGTGAACATTAAATATTTCAGCATTATCCTCGCCAACTGTTGTGACCGCCTTCTCATATAGAGCATTCAATTCCTCTATCGCCTTATCGCGCGCCTGCTCATATCTGGTTTGCTCTGCAGAAGCATCATCCACCTTTTCTCTTACCACGGTGTTCTCCTGCTGCGAATAAAACTTTATCCTACCTATCGCAACGCCCTTGCATACTGATTTTCCTGTAAATTCTGCCATAGTGTAACCCTTACCTTTCAGTTTGTGAAATCTGATTATAGATTCTCCTTGAAGAAGGTCTCCATCTCAGCTGCTACTGCATCCTCGTTCTCACCTTCGACATTAACTGTCACTGTCTCGCCTTTCTTGATTCCAAGGCCCATAACTGCCATGAGCTTCTTAGCCTCTGCACTTTTACCGTCCTTGTTTACAAGAGTGATGGTTGCTGACATTTCCTTTGCCTTCTTTGCAAGAAGTGTTGCTGGACGTGCGTGAATTCCTACTTCATCTGTAATTACGTAATCAAATGTTTTCATTTTTTACCCTCCATACATTTTGTTTTTGACTGTTTGTGACTCTTTTTGATATATTTTGCGTGTTGCAAATCTATAATATTATAATACGGTCATATTCCGTCATAGTCAATCACTTTTGAGCGGATAAAATTACATATTTTAGTCTGGTTTTTTTATATATTATTACCAATTCCGTCACAAAACGTCATTTCACTCAGAATTTAAAAAAGTTGTATTGACGAGAATCGCACTGCCATTGGTTATTGTAAAGGTCAAAATAAGGTCACGTTCTATTAAGCAAAATAAAAACAGTAGACCATATATGGTCTACTGCCTTATCTTTAATTTAAAACGTCCCTAAGGATCATAAAGCCCCAAATACGTCTATCATTGGTCCATATATTATATTGAAAATGAACCCCTAACCCCGTCCCCGTGTCTCACTTATTTTTCGTCAACAATCTGGAAAATGAAAAACTTGAGGTAGTAACTTTCCTCAGTACCTGGTGCACTATTCCAAAGAATTGGATGATCAGGTGCCTGAGTTCTAAACTCAACCTGACGAAGACGCTTATGAACAGCCTTGGCTGCCTGATGCATCATGGTAGTAAATAGTTCCTGAGTCATAAAGTGAGAACATGAACATGTGGCAAGATAGCCGCCATCATTAACAAGCTTAAGTCCCTTCATATTTACTTCTCTATAACCTTTAATCGCGTTCTTGGTTGCATCCTTGGACTTAGTAAAGGCTGGAGGGTCTAGGATAACTACATCATACTTTTCGCCCGCTTCATAAAGCTTTGGAAGCTCATCAAGAACATTGGCTGCTCTAAACTTAACTGTATTCTCCAGATGATTAAGCTTCGCATTGTTAGTAGCCTGTGCAACAGCATACTCTGATATATCAAGACCTGTTACTTCTCTGGCACCGGCTAGGCCTGCATTAAGAGCAAATGTACCCATATGAGTAAAGCAGTCTAGTACACGCTTTCCAGGGCAAAGTCTCTGAATAGCATTACGATTATACTTCTGATCAAGGAAGAATCCTGTTTTCTGCCCATTTACAACATCCACATCGTACTGGACACCATTCTCAGTTATAAGGACGCTTTCTGGATTATCAAATGGCTCACCAATGAAATCCTTGACCTTAGGAAGTCCTTCCTTCTGGCGCTCTCTAGCATCGCTTCGCTCGTATACACCGCGAATATTGATACCATCCTCAGCCATTACCTCTTTTAATAGATTAACTATAGTCTCTTTAAACTGCTCCATACCAAGAGCAAGACATTCTACAACAAGCACATCTGCATACTTATCTACTGTAAGTCCTGGAAGAAAATCGGCCTCTCCAAATACTACTCTGCAGCAGTTAAGGTCAGGTCTATCAGTGTTGCCTGTGTGAGGCATAGACTTGGTATTACCACCAAGCATAACATTCTTTCTATACTCCCAGGCATTTCTAACACGCACACGAAGAAAATCTTCATTAATTTCCTGCTCTGGATTTCTGGTGAGCATACGAACTCTTATCTTGGAGTTCTGATTAATAAATCCCTTGCCCATACCATAGCCATCAAAATCAATAACTGATACTACGTCACCATTATTGAAACGGCCCTCGATAGTATCGATTTCATTATCAAAAATCCATGCACCACCAGCCTTGATGGTTCTTCCTTCACCCTTTTTAAGTTTTACTACTGTGTTAGTTGTACTCATACAAATTGATATCCTATTAATGTTAATCCCTGAGGAGGCGCTGTAGGGCCTGATTTAGCCCGATTCTTGGCCTCTATTATGCGAGGCAGGCTATCTACCTCTATCTGCCCTCTACCCACGTCTATGAGGGTTCCAGCGATGATTCTGACCATATTGTAGAGGAAGCCATTGCCTGTTACCCTTATAACTATCTCATCGCCGTCTCTTACAACGCTTAAATCAGTTATTGTTCGAACTCTGGTCTCTGACTGAGCATTCACGCTACAAAATGATGTAAAATCATGCTCACCTATCAGGTACTTTCCTGCTGCGTTCATTTTATTTTCATCAAGCGGAATATAATAATGATATGTATTAATTCTCTTAAGTGGTATTTCGAATTTAGTATTAAGAATCCTGTATTCGTAGGTCTTACGAGTCTCTACAAATCTTGGATGAAAATCATCCGCGACATCCTCGCCTTTTTGAACACGAATATCACCTGGAAGCCTTTGATTTAGTGCATATGGAAACTTCTCTGCTGGAATACGCGAGTATGTGTCAAACACACATAGATTGCCAAGAGCATGCACACCTGCATCAGTTCTGCTAGAGCCTGACACCTCTATAGCTTCACCGGTAAGTTCTGACAAAGCCTCATTAAGGACCTGCTCTACAGTGATACTGCCTGGCTGATACTGCCAGCCATGATAATTAGTACCGTCATAGGAAACTGTAAGCATTATTCTTCTTAGCGTCTTATTATCACTGGTCTCTATGCTATTGTTAATGACTGTCTTAGCGTCTTCGCTCACTATAGTCCTTCTCCAAATGGTAAATAATGGGCATATATTCCAGTGAATATTATGCACGCAAAATAAATAATTATTACAACGTAGCCTACAAAATCCACGCGATGATATTTTAATGGCTTCATCTTAGTTCTGCCATCACCGCCTCTATAACATCTTGCCTCCATGGCCATAGCAAGGTCACTTGCTCTTCGAAACGCTGATACAAATAATGGCACTAACACTGGTACAAGACTTTTAACACGCTTAATCATGTTCTTATCTTCGAAGCTAGCACCTCTTGCTGTCTGCGCTTTGATAATCTTATCAGTCTCTTCCATAAGTATTGGGATAAACCTAAGTGCAATAGACATCATCATTGCTATCTCATGAACAGGTACTCTAAATAGCTTTAGGGGCTTCATAACACTCTCAAGTCCATCCGTAAGCTGATTAGGTGTTGTAGTAAGCGTCATAATAGACGAACCAATAATTAATATGATAAGTCTTACTGCCATGTAAGCGGCTGTTTCTACACCTTCCTTTGATATTGTTATCTTCCATATGTGAAATAACGGTTCACCCTGTATGAAAAACATGTTAAATATCACAGTAAGTAAAATCAGCATCACAACGGACTTAAGTCCTCTTACCATAAACTTAAATGGCACGCGGGACAGTGCTATGCATATCCCAAGAAAAACTGATGCTACAATGTATATATATGGATTTGTAAATATAAAAATGGAAATAATGAATACCATGGTTGCTATTATCTTGAATCTAGGATCCATACGATGAATGACAGATTCTGTCTGATAATATTGGCCTATCGTAATATCTCTAATCATAAATACTTCTAACTACTCTTCTAAGACAGTGCCTTAATAATTGCCTGGGCTGCCTCATCTATTGTTATTATATCTTCTGGAACTTCTATTCCACTAGCTCTTAGTGCGTCCATAACGTATGTTACTTTAGGAGCACTTAATCCTATCTCTTCTAGCTTTTTATAATTAGCAAATACCGCTCTTGGTTTGTCATCATATAAAAGCTTTCCACTATCTAAAACAACTATTCTATTAACATAGTTAGCCACATCTTCCATACTGTGTGACACTAAGATAATGGTGATGCCATCCTCATCATGCATCTTCCTAAGAAGTCCAAGGATTTCATCGCGTCCTTGTGGGTCAAGACCTGCAGTTGGTTCATCCAGGATAAGTATTTCTGGCTTCATTGCAAGTACGCCTGCAATAGCTGCTTTTCTTTTCTGTCCGCCTGACATATCAAAAGGTGACTGATAGAATAGCTCATCTGGCATTCCAACCTTTTTAAGCGCTTCATATGCTCTTAGCTCCACGCTTTTTCGATCAAGGCCTAAATTCCTCGGACCAAAGCATACATCCTCAAAAACATTCTCTTCAAAAAGCTGATGCTCTGGATACTGAAAGACAAGTCCAACCTTACTTCGTAGTTTACGTCTGTCGTATGATTTGTCGAATATATCCTCGCCCTCAAAATATATGGTACCTGAGGTTGGCTCTAAAAGCGCAGTAAGTAATTGAACCAGCGTGGATTTACCAGAACCAGTATGTCCGAGTAGTCCTATAAAATCGCCTTCATTTATTACGAGGTTAACGTCGTCTAGTGCCTTAACCTCTGTGCTAAGACCTTTATTATATTGTAAAGATAAATGGTCTACTATTAGTTGCATTTATTTACCCTAAATATCTATTTCGCTACTTTTAATTTTTCAATCTCGCTTATAAGCTCTTCCTGAGTTAGTATTCCTCTTGGAATAGGAAGACCTGACTGACGAAGTTTGTAAGCAAGCATGGTAACATCTGGTACATCTAGTCTAAGCTCTTTTAATAGCTCTATCTGAGAAAACACTTCCTTAGGTGTTCCTGACATTACTATCTGTCCCTTATCCATTACAATAACTCTGTCAGCACCTATTACTTCTTCCATGTAGTGCGTAATTAGAATAATTGTAATCTTTTCTACCTGATTAAGCGCTGTAACAGCACGTATAACCTCTTTTCGTCCAAGTGGATCAAGCATGGCTGTAGGCTCATCAAGAATTATACACTTAGGATGCATAGCAAGAACGCCTGCTATGGAAACACGCTGCTTCTGTCCTCCCGAAAGCTTCATCGGAGACATTTTTCTAAATGGAAGCATGTCAATGATACGAAGACTCTCTTCTACTCGCTCCCATATTTCCTTGGTAGGCACTCCCATATTCTCAGGGCCAAAGCCAACATCTTCTTCTACTACTTGACCTATTATCTGGTTATCAGGATTTTGAAAAACCATGCCCGCTGTTCGCCTTATATCCCACAGCTTGCTTTCGTCTTTGGTATCTTTACCATCAACAAAAACAGAACCCTCTGTTGGATAAAAAATGGCATTTAAATGCTTGGCTAGTGTTGACTTACCTGAACCATTGGCACCAAGGATAGCTACAAACTCTCCCTGATGAATATTCATGGTTACATCATCAACAGCTCTTGTAATGCCTTCAACATTACCCTCTGCGTCACGCCTTATATATTCATATGCAAGTTTTTTGGTTTCTACAATAGACATAGTATTAACGAACTTACCTACCTGTTATCTTTATTGATTCCAAATTAAATCGGTTCAACTTTTTCATTGTACAGTTATCTTATAAACTTATCAATCAGTAAAATGTATAAAATGAAAAGAAGCGTACGATAACCGTACGCTTCTTAAAGTGCTTTGTATAGATTATACTAACTCGATGACAACCATCATTGCTGCATCACCCTTACGCTGACCAATCTTAATGATTCTTGTGTATCCACCGTTTCTATCAGCATACTTTGGTGCAAGTTCCTCAAATAACTTTGTTGGAACGTCGATAGTCTTTGTATTTCTCTTCTTACCAGCTGCTTCTGTTGGAACATCCTTAACTGTGTAAAGAGCCTTGATCATCTGACGTCTAGCGTGAAGTCTTGAAGGCATATCCTTCTTGATTGTCTTCTCTACTTCATCATAAACAGTAACCTTCTTACCATCTACAACTTCTTTAACTCTCTTGCCGTCCTTATCCTTGCGAGCAACCTTAGCCATAACCTTAACTTCTTCAAAGTTATCCTTTTCCTTTACTGCAAGTGCGATAAGAGGCTCAACGATCTTCTGAATCTCTTTTGCTCTAGCTTCTGTTGTAGTGATCTTACCATCCTTAGATGCGAGTAACATTGTTACCTGATTTCTAAGAAGTGCCTTTCTCTGGCTTGAAGTCTTACCAAGCTTTCTGTACATTGCCATTGTTTTAATCTCCCTTCATGGTACATCCGGCCACGCTCTTTGGTCTTACATACCGGACATAATATTATTTCCAATTGGTTTCAACATATATCATACTCTTTGGATTTACTAATATATGTTCTATAAATTAATTATTCCTCGCCATTACGAAGCTCGAGGTTAAGCTCCTTAAGCTTAAGAAGAACTTCGTCAAGTGACTTACGACCAAGGTTACGAACCTTCATCATCTCGTCTGGAGTCTTATTAATTAATTCACTAACTGTATTGATACCAGCACGCTTTAAGCAGTTGAAAGAACGAACTGAGAGCTCAAGCTCATCAATGCTCATATCCTTTGCCTTTGTCTGCTCATCAGCTTCCTTATCCTCAAGTACCTGTGAATTGATACCTTTTTCAGATAAGTTGATGAATAAGTTAAGATGCTCAGCAAGAACCTTTGCAGCAAGGCTTACAGCCTCATCTGGAGCAATTGTTCCGTTTGTATATACATCAAGTGTTAACTTATCGTAGTCTGTTATCTGACCAACACGAGTATTCTCTACTGTCATGTTGACACGCTCTACTGGTGTGTAGATAGAATCTACTGCAATGCTGCCGATTGGGCAATCATCTTTCTTGTTCTTATCTGAAGAAACGTATCCACGTCCCTTTGTTACGATAAGATCCATCTCAAGACGACAATCCTTACCGCCACTAAGTGTAGCGATTGTCTGATTAGCATTAACAACAGATATGTTAGGGTCTTCAAAGTGAATATCTGAAGCTTTAACAACACCTGCACCTTCGAAAAGGATATGTGCCTTCTTTGGTTCATCGCTGTCGCTGTCATCCTTGATTGCAAGGCTCTTGATGTTCATGATTATCTCAGTAACATCTTCCTTGACACCAGGGATAGATGTGAACTCGTGAAGTACTCCATCAATCTTAACCTGGCTTACTGCTGCACCTGGAAGTGAAGCAAGCATAATTCTTCTGAGAGAATTACCAAGTGTAATACCGTAACCTCTCTCTAAGGGTTCAACAACAAATCTACCGTATTTCTTGTCTTCAGAAATCTCTGAAATCTCAATATTTGGATTACCAAACTTGAATGCTATCATATTAACCCTCCTTATATAATTAAATCTGATTACTTAGAATATAACTCGACGATAAGCATCTCGTTAACTGGTACGTCGATTGCTTCTCTTGTAGGAAGTTCCTTTACTGTACCCTTCTTAGCTTCGTAATCAACATCTAACCACTCAGGTACGATTCTGCTCTCTGTTACTTCGATAACATCCTTGAATCTCTGTAATCCCTTAGCCTTCTCTGTAAGTTCAATTACATCTCCAGCCTTTACAAGATATGAAGGAATATTAACCTTCTTACCATTTACAAGAACATGCTTGTGGTCTACAACCTGACGAGCTTCTCTTCTTGTTCTAGCGAAACCTAAACGGAAGATAACGCTATCAAGTCTTGACTCAAGAAGGATCATAAGGTTATCACCTGTCATACCCTTCATACGGTCAGCCTTTGCATAGTAGTTACGGAAAGGCTTCTCTAATACGCCATAGATGAACTTAGCTTTCTGCTTCTCTCTTAACTGAAGACCGTACTCAGAAACCTTCTTGTTAGCGTTCTTAAGCTTACGGATAGACTCGTTAGGACGTCTATCGATCTTCTTGTCAAGAGTTCTCTTCTTGCCATTCTTGTGTCCATTATGATAATCCTCTGGATCTCTCTTCCACTCGTTAGCGTGAGTATACTTCTCAACACCAAGATATGCAGGGTCAAGACCGAGGGCTCTACATCTTTTAAGTACAGGTACTCTATTAACTGCCATCTTATTCTACCTCCAAATAATTATACACGACGTCTCTTAGGTGGACGGCATCCGTTATGTGGAACTGGTGTTACGTCCATGATACTAGTTACTTCCAAACCGCTTGCCTGTAATGCACGGATTGCTGCTTCACGTCCTGATCCTGGTCCCTTTACGAATACGTCTACTGTCTTAAGGCCATGGATGAGAGCTGCTTTTGTAGCTGTTTCTGCTGCCATCTGTGCTGCATAAGGAGTAGATTTCTTTGAACCTCTAAAACCAAGTCCGCCTGCTGATGCCCATGAAAGAGCATTGCCTTCTGCATCTGTTAATGTAACGATAGTGTTGTTAAAAGATGCCTGAATATGTGCCTGACCATGTTCAACGTTTTTCTTGACACGCTTCTTTGTTACTTTCTTTGTTGCTGCTTTTTTTGCTGCTGCCATTTTAAACTAACCTACTTTCTGGATTAAATAAACTAATTTGTTACAAACAATTGGGTTTGAACTTACTTCTTCTTACCTGCAACTGTCTTCTTAGGACCCTTACG
>DCHQ01000005.1:482-6244 GCA_002314855.1 Lachnospiraceae bacterium UBA1748 | reverse complement strand
TCTTCTGACCACGAACTGGAAGTCCCTTTCTATGACGGATACCACGGTAGCATCCGATCTCCTGTAATCTCTTGATGTTAAGAGCGATCTCTCTTCTAAGATCACCTTCTACAGTCATATCTCTATCGATGACTGCACTGATAGCCTTAACCTCGTCGTCTGTAAGATCTCTACAACGAGTATCTGGGTTAACCTTTGCCTCAGCAAGGATTTTTGTTGCACTTACTCTACCAATACCGTAGATGTATGTAAGTCCAATCTCGACACGCTTGTCTCTAGGTAAATCTACACCTGATATACGAGCCATTTTGTTTTCCTCCATTTTCTGGTGTTATGACATATTAAATATAGTATATGTCATACAATTAACAGTTACTAATTGATTGGGGTTAAACTGCAACCCAGCTAGTAATAACTAGCCTTGCCCGATATTTTCTATAAATAATTTAGTGCATTAGAAAAAATCGGTATCAACCGTAAATGCACGGTGTCACCTACACCTCACATTTATCGATTATCTAGCTTCATTTATTGACGGATAAATAAAGCTACAGCCGCATACTTTGTCATACACAAACAAGACAGTCCAATCAACCCTGTCTCTGCTTATGCTTTGGGTTCTCACATATAATCATGATGCGCCCTTTTCTCTTGATGACTTTGCACTTTTCGCAAATAGGTTTAACTGATGCTCTAACCTTCATATGAAAAGCCTCCTTTCAAAAAAGTCCGAAAAAAATTGTAACATGTAACATATATAAATGCAAGAGAAAATTTTTCTCTGTATTTATTTATCTCTCCAAATGATTCTTCCCTTTGAAAGATCATATGGTGAAAGCTCAAGTGTAACCTTATCTCCTGGAAGGATTTTGATAAAGTTCTGACGAAGCTTACCACTGATGTGAGCTAATACTTCGTGTCCGTTTTCGAGCTGTACTCTAAACATTGTGTTTGGCAATTTCTCTGTAACTGTTCCTTCAATTTCAATTACGTCTGCTTTTGACATTCTCTTCCTCCGTTAATCTAATATAGTAAGTACCTCAGGTTCTCCGTCGGTAATCAAGATTGTATTTTCATAATGTGCTGATGGAAGTCCATCCTCTGCAACTACTGTCCAGTCATCATCAAGCCACTCAACATCGCTTCTTCCAAGATTGATCATTGGCTCAATTGCAAGTGTCATACCTTTTTGAAGCTTTGGTCCTCTTCGAGGCTGTCTGAAGTTTGGAATCTGTGGATCTTCATGAAGTGCTGTTCCAACTCCGTGTCCCACTAAATCAGTAACTATTCCATAGCCAAACTGTGATATATAATCATCGATGGCTGCTGATATCTCAAATAGATGATTGCCAGCCTTAGCTTTCTTGATGCCTTCCCAGAAACTGTTTTCTGTTTCTTTTATTAGCTGCTCAAGCTCTGGAGCAATTGGTCCTACTCCATAAGTTCTAGCTGCATCTGAATGATATCCTTTATAAATAAGTCCACAATCAAGACTTACTATATCGCCCTCTTTAAGGATTCTGTCCTTACGAGGTATACCATGTACAACTTCTTCATTAACTGATACACATATCGAAGCTGGATAACCATTGTAATTAAGGAAGTTAGGTGTACAACCCATATCACGGATTAACTTCTCACCAAGTATATCAATGTCCTTAGTGCTAACTCCTGGTTTAATGGCTTCTCTTAATTCTTCATGAACCTGTGCAAGAAGCTTACATGAATGTCTTATTAATTCTATTTCTCTTTCAGATTTAATTAAAATTGCCATAATATCTTAAAGACCTCTAGTCTGAATCTTCTATATAAATAACAATTAACCTAAGATATTTGTGATTGCATTAAATACATCCATCATATCAACTGTACCATCAACATTCTTAAGTACACCCTTTGCTGAATAGAAGTCGATAAGTGGCTGTGTCTGATCGTGGTAAACAGAAAGACGATTCTTTACTGTCTCTTCCTTATCATCATCACGGAGGATAAGTTCGCTACCACACTTATCACAGATACCTTCTGTCTTTGGTGGAACATGCTCGATGTGATATGTTGCACCACATGTAACACATGCTCTTCTACCTGACATACGCTTGATGATATTCTCATCTGGAACATCAACATTGATTGCGAAGTCTACATCTGTTCCTTGCTTATTAAGCTCTGACTGAAGTACCTCTGCCTGTGGAATTGTACGTGGGAAACCATCGAGTACGTATCCATTCTTGCAGTCTTCCTGAGCTACTCTATCAAGTAAAATTCTTACTGTTAATTCATCAGGAACAAGCTCACCCTTATCCATGTATGACTTTGCTTCCTTACCAAGATCTGTACCATTCTTAATGTTTGCTCTGAAAATGTCTCCAGTTGAAACGTGTGGAATAGAATACTTCTCAGCAATCATCTTAGCCTGTGTTCCTTTACCTGCGCCTGGCGCACCTAACATAATAATTTTCATGACATTGTCCCTTTCCGAAAAAAATATAACCTCTCTAACACTCAAAGGACACTACGCCAAATTAGCGTAGTGTTCCTGAGATAAAAAACTTTATTTATGAATTAAGGAATCCCTTGTAGTTACGCTGTAACATTAATGTCTCAACCTGCTTAATAGTCTCAAGTACAACGCTTACGATAATGATAAGTGAAGTACCACCGAATGTTACATTAACACTGAACACACCACTGAAGAAGATTGGAATAACTGCTACAATGATAAGTCCAACAGCGCCCATAAATATAATGTAATGTAATACAGAGTTAAGATACTCTGTTGTTGGCTTACCAGGACGAATACCTGGGATAAAGCCACCGCTCTTCTTCATGTTATCAGAGATAATCATTGGATTAAATGTTATCGCTGTATAGAAGTAAGCGAAGAATATTACGAGGATTATGTAGAATAATAATCCAAGTGTATATATAGGCTGCTCTCTATCAAACCAATGGCTTGAAGATAAACCTCTAAGAATTTCAGATCCAATACCTGTTCCGTTACCAATATTAAGTAACTGACAGAAAATAATTGGTGTCTGCATAAGTGATGAAGCGAAGATAATTGGGATAACACCTGCTGTGTTAACTCTGAGCGGAATATTGGCTGTATTACCACCCATTATTCTGTTGCCCTGTACCTTCTTTGCGTACTGAACAGGGATCTTACGGATACCACCATTCAAAAGAACTACTATTACAACTGTTACTAAGATAATAGCTAAAATAATAATTCCCTTAATAACACCTTCACCAACGTTGTTAGCTGGCTCAATAAATCTCTTATATAAACCTGCTATATCAACTGGTATACGAGAAATAATATTGATAACGAGTACTATCGAAATACCATTTCCAACACCATGCTCTGTGATACGCTCACCGATCCACATAAGGAACGCACTACCTGCTGTAAGTGCAACAATAATTGTCACAATATTAAGCACGTTGTAGTTAGATGCATCAAGTAATCCCTGATTACCAAATCCGATTGCCATAGCTGCTGACTCGAAAAGAGCAAGACCTACTGTTACGAATCGGGTGATAGATGCAATCTTCTTACGTCCATCCTCTTCCTTATTCATCTCCTCAAGCTTTGGAATAGCTATTGTGAGAAGCTGCATAATAATGGAAGAAGTAATGTATGGTGTGATGTTCAATGCAAATATTGACATATTTGTGAATGAACCACCGGTGAATGCATCAAAAAAGTTAAAAGCATCTCCTGTTTTGCTAGCGAAAACCTGAGCAAAATAGGTTCTGTTAACTCCCGGAATCGGGAGCTGACAACCTATTCTTATTACCACTAACATTGCAAAAGTAAATAGTAGCCTACTTCTTACGTCTTTTAACTTTAATGCCTTAATGAAAGTTTTAAACATTAAACCACCTCAGCTGTTCCACCTAAAGCTTCAATCTTTTCCTTTGCTGTAGCACTGAAAGCGTTAGCCTGAACTGTAAGCTTCTTTGTGAGCTCACCGTTACCAAGAATCTTAACGCCATCCTTAGGATTAGAGATAATTCCCATCTCCTTAAGAGCATCAACAGTAACTGTTGCGCCATTATCGAAAGCTTCAAGAGCGCTTACGTTGATTGCTACGATATCAAGAGTATTTCTGTTCTTGAAACCTCTCTTTGGTAAACGTCTGTATAATGGCATCTGACCACCTTCGAAACCGATTCTAGGTGCTCCAGAACGAGCCTTCTGACCCTTATGTCCCTTACCAGCTGTCTTACCATTTCCTGAGCCGTGTCCACGACCTCTTCTAAAATTATCGCTATGCTTTGAACCATCTGCTGGTCTTAAATTAGATAATTCCATTTTAATAGACCTCCTATTTGATCTAACGCTGCCCGTCTACGGCAACTCGATATTAATATTAATTATTCCTCAACCTTTAACATATAGCCAACCTGCTGGATCTGACCTCTTACTGCAGGTGTATCGCCAAGTGTTACAGTCTTGTGCATCTTTGTAAGGCCCATAGCCTCTAAAGTCTTCTTATGCTTTGGAACAGCACCGATAGGAGACTTTACTAATGTAATCTTTAACATTTTATCTGCCATGATGTTATTCCTCCTTATGCTCTAACGTCGCTAGCTGACTTACCACGCTTAGCAGCTACTTCTTCTGGACTCATAACCTTTGAAAGGCCAGCGATTGTAGCAAGTACAACGTTCTGCTTGTTGTTTGATCCAAGTGACTTTGTACGGATGTTCTTGATACCAGCCATATCACAAACGATACGAGCTGGACCACCAGCGATTACACCAGTACCTTCTGGAGCTCTCTTAAGGAGAACCTCAGCTGAACCGTAGCTACCAACATAATCATGCTGAATACTCTTATTATCATCAAGAGAAATTGATACAAGGTGCTTTGTAGCATCTTCTTTTCCCTTACGAATTGCTTCAGGGATTTCAATAGCCTTACCAAGTCCAGCACCAACGTGACCATTACCGTCACCAACAACTACGAGTGCTGTGAATCTCATGTTACGACCACCCTTTGTAGTCTTTGTAACTCTCTTGATGGAAACAACTTTGTCATTTAACTCTAACTGACTTGCGTCAATGATTTCATGTCTCATTTATATTGCTTCCTTTCCTTAAAATTCTAAGCCAGCTTCTCTGGCTGCTTCAGCTAATGCTGCAACTTTACCCTGATATATATAGCCGCCTCTATCAAAAACAACTGTTGTAATACCCTTGTCCATTGCTCTCTTTGCAATAACTGTACCTAAATATGCTGCTGCGTTAACGTCATTGGTCTTCTCAAGCTGAGCTGCAACATCTTTCTCAAGTGTTGAAGCTGCAACTAATGTATTTCCAACTGTATCGTCAATAATTTGAGCATACATATGATTATTACTTCTAAATACTGCGAGACGTGGTCTCTCTGCTGTACCGCTAAAACGGTTACGCATCTTCATGTGCTTTTTAACACGAACTTTCTGTCTTGATTCTTTGCTAACCATTATTTACGCCCTCCTTATTTATTTCTTACCAGTCTTACCAACTNNAACTTTACGTCTGATTGTCTCATCAACATACTTGATACCCTTACCCTTGTATGGCTCAGGTCTTCTCTTGTCTCTGATTTCAGCTGCGAATTGGCCAACTTTTTCTTTATCGATGCCCTTAACAGTGATGATGTTACCTTCAACAACTGTCTCAACACCTTCTGGATCTTCCATGTTAACTGGATGTGAGTAACCAAGTGCAAGGTTAAGTGTCTTACCCTGCTTAGCTGCTCTGTAACCAAC
>DCHQ01000005.1:0-303 GCA_002314855.1 Lachnospiraceae bacterium UBA1748 | reverse complement strand
CCCTTAGGACCTTTTACAGTCACTTTATTATTTTCTGCAACATCAACAGTTACACCTGCTGGGATTGCGATTGGCATTCTTCCTATACGTGACATGCCCGTACCTCCTATAAAATATATAAAAAGTTAATTATTACTTATGTATCAAACTACCAAACGAAAGCTAATACTTCGCCACCAACGTTAAGCTTTCTAGCTTCCTTGTCAGTGATAACGCCCTGGTTTGTAGAAATGATAGCTACACCGAGACCACCAAGTACTCTTGGAAGTTCATCCTTACCAGCGTATACACGAAGACCTGGCT
>DCHQ01000096.1:4914-8379 GCA_002314855.1 Lachnospiraceae bacterium UBA1748 | reverse complement strand
AGAATTGGTCATATCGGACATGTTGAGTCAGGATTTGTTAAGGTTAATGATGATGCAGAGCTTAATGTATGTCCTACAAACAGAGCTAAGACTTGTAAGAACCATACAGCTACTCACCTTCTTCAGGCTGCACTTCAACAGGTTCTTGGAGCAGATGTACATCAGCAGGGTTCTAGCCAGGATGCTGACCGTACAAGATTTGACTTTAGCTATGGTCAGGCTATGACAGCTGAGGAAATTGCCAAGGTTGAGGCAATTGTTAATGAGAAGATTGCAGAAGGTATTGCAGTTAATACTGAGGTAATGACTATAGAAGAAGCACAGAAGACAGGAGCTATGGCTCTCTTTGGTGAGAAGTATGGTGATACAGTAAGAGTCGTATCGGTTGGAGACTTCTCTAAGGAATTCTGTGGTGGTACACATGTTAAGAATACAGCTGAGATTGCACAGTTCAAGATTCTTTCAGAGAGTGGTGTTGCTGCTGGCGTAAGAAGAATTGAGGCTATCACAGCTACTAATGTTACAGAGTATTACAAGAAGCTTGAGAATGAGCTTAATGAAGCAGCTGCTGTAGTTAAGACTAATCCAGCAGGTCTTGTAGAGAAACTTAAGACTATGATGGCTGATATGAGGGCTATGCAGTCTGAGATAGATTCACTTAAGTCTAAGGCAGCCAAGGAAGCACTTGGCGATGTTATGGACCAGGTAGTAGAAGTTAAGGGTGTTAAGGTCCTTGCTACAAAGCTTAGCGGAGTTGATATGAACAAGCTTCGTGATCTTGGTGACGAGCTTAAGACTAAGCTTGGAGAAGGCGTGGTAGTACTTCTCTCAGAGACAGATGGCAAGGTATCAATGGTAGCTATGGCTACAGATGGTGCTATGGCTAAGGGTGCTCACGCTGGTAACCTTATTAAGGGTATTGCTGCACTTGTTGGTGGCGGCGGCGGTGGACGTCCAAACATGGCTCAGGCTGGTGGTAAGAACCCAGCAGGTATTGATAGTGCTATTGAAGAGGCTAAGAAGATACTTGAGTCACAGATTCAGTAGTAGAGTTTCATTGGTAAGAGGTTTAGATGGGCAATTTTATTAGTTATCTAGAAAGAAAATTCGGTAAATATGCAATTCCAAGATTGCCACTTATTATGATTATATGTTATGGAGTAGGCTATATGATGAGGATGATAAATCCAGAAATAGCTTATTCCATATCACTGAACCCTTATGCAATTCTACGTGGTCAGGTTTGGAGATTAGTAACTTGGGTGCTAATTCCTCCGAATGACAATAATGTTTTCTTTTTGTTAATTTCAATGTATTTCTATTATTCTATTGGAATTACACTGGAAAGAATGTGGGGCACATTCTATTTCAATTACTATATCTTTTCTGGAATGATATTTACTGTCATAGCATCATTTATCGTTCTTGGTATAATTGCTTTTATAGCACCGAATATGTTAGTCGATAATGTGGCTGCAATATATGGCTATAATGATTTGTTCCAATTGATTTCAGTCGCTTTTTTCTCAACTTATTATATTAATATGTCTATATTCCTGGCTTTTGCGGCCATGTTCCCGGATGCACAGGTTTATTTTATGTTTATTCTTCCAATTAAGGTGAAGGTACTTGGAATCATTTATGTGGTACTTATTGTTTATGAGGCACTAGTAAGTTTTTCAGGTAATTTGTTGTGGACTGGTATACAGCTCATTGTTATTTTGGCTTCACTTCTTAATTTTGTTATTTTCTTTTTATCTACAAGGAAGAGCCTTGGGCATCAAAGACAAGCGAGAAGCGCTGCTCAGCGTAAGGCGGCAGAAGAGTATCGTAGAAAAGTAAATGCTATGAGACCAGCATCCAAGGTTAATAAGCATAAATGTGCAATATGTGGCAGAACAGATGAAAGCAATCCTGAGCTTGAGTTTAGATTTTGCTCTAAGTGCGAGGGCAATTATGAATATTGCCAGGAACATTTATTCAAGCACAATCATGTCAAGAAGGATTTGCATCCAGATAATTATAACTAGTCAGAGGGATTGATATGTCACTTAATTATGATGATTTTTTTAATAAACTTCAGGAACTAAAAGATGGCGCTTATTTGCAGGGTGGTATGGTTACTTCTGCGCAAATAGACGAGATGTTTTCTGACCTTAGTGAAGAACAGAAGAAGTTTATAGTAGAGTATCTTGAGAAGAATCATATAGGTATAGACGAAGCCATTGATCCTAAGAGCTATATGTCTGAGTCGGAGATTAATCTTCTTGATATGTATACTGAGTCTCTAGAGGCAATAGATTATGTTAGTGATTCGGTTAAGCGCGTTCTTATGATGGATGCGATTGCAGGTAAAAAAGAAGCTAAGGAACAGCTTATGCAGCAGTATCTTCAGAGTGTTATAGATACAGCAAGATTATATTCTGGTCAAGGCGTTGATTTTATGGATCTTATTGGCGAGGGAAATGTGGCTCTTGCTGTTGCAATGGAGCAGCTTGACTGTGTTGAAGGTCCTGATGATGTAGAACCTCTTATTATGCAGATGATAATGAATGCTATGGAAGAACTCTGTAAAGAAGAGGGCTCATCAGATGATACTATAAAGAAGGTTCTTGAGCTTGTAGAAAAGGTTCAAACCAAGGCTAAAGATATGACAGAGGAACTTCTTAGAAAGGTTACTATTGACGAACTTTCTGAAGATTCTGGTATTAGTCGAAAGAAGATAAAAGAAGCTCTCAGTGTTTCTGAGACATTATATGATTATATTGAAAAAGACGAGGAGCAATAGGCTCCTCATTTTCGCAGTTAAAGGAAAAGTTTATGGCCGAAAATTATCAAAATGATGAAGATTTTAAATATGTGATTCAGGATACTGCTTCAACACAGCTTGGAAGCAGATTCACCTATGAAGAAATGCTTATGAGTGACAGAGTTCCTTTTAAGTTTCAGTCAATTATTCAGTTTTATATATTGAAAACTGCTGAATCGGATGAAGAAATAGGTAAACATATTCTTAGGATTACAGATGATGATTATAACTTCCAGGTATATAGGCAGCTTAAAATAAAAATAAGATTTTGTGAGCCTAAAAGCAATGGTGGTTTTAAGGTGAAACAACTTAAGTTTGTTGATTTTAAAAAGTATCAGAAAATAAGCTGGACTGATAAACATGTTATACAGGACGTGACAATATCTAATCTTGCCCTTATGGGATTTTCAGTTTAACACTATATAAAAAAACGAGGATGAATTAATGGATTTAACTAGAGTTCCAAATTACGAATTAATAGAAAAAAGATTTATAGAGGATTTGAAGGTGGATTCTTATCTTTTAAAGCATAAAAAGAGTGGCGCACGTGTCGCTGTTTTAGAGTGCGATGATGAGAATAAGGTATTTTATATTGGTTTTCGTACACCACCTAAGAATTCTACAGGTGTAGCACATATATTAGAGCATAGTACACT
>DCHQ01000096.1:0-4837 GCA_002314855.1 Lachnospiraceae bacterium UBA1748 | reverse complement strand
TCACTTAACACATTCCTTAATGCTATGACCTACCCTGATAAGACAGTTTATCCAATAGCAAGCTGCAATGATCAGGATTTTAAGAATCTTATGGATATTTATCTTGATGCAGTATTTCATCCTAATATTGCCAAGAATGATAAGATATTCAAGCAGGAAGGCTGGCATTATGAGATGGAATCTGTCAGCGATGAGCTGAAGATTAATGGTGTTGTGTATAACGAGATGAAGGGTGCGTTTTCATCTCCAGATGATGTTATTTCAAGAGAAATCTTTAATTCGCTTTATCCTGACACAGCTTACGGAGTAGAGTCAGGCGGTGACCCTGACGTTATTCCAGAACTTATCTATGAGGAGTTTCTTGATTTTCATAAGCGGTATTATCATCCTGTCAATTCTTATATTTATTTATATGGTAATGCTGACATGGCAGAGCGTCTTGCATATCTTGATGAGGAATATCTGTCCAATTATGATGTGATTGATATTGATTCAATGCCAGGTGAACAGGTTTCATTCGATGGTGCTAAGGAGATAGAGAAGACATATCCTATACTTGATGATGAGGATGAAGAGAATAATACATATTTATCATATAACACTGTATGTGATTATGCTCTTAACAGAGATATGGTAATTGCAATGCAGGTTGTTGATTATGCATTAATAGCATCCCAGGGAACACCTATTAGAAAGGCACTTCTTGATGCAGGAATAGGTAATGATATTTATTCGGTTTATGAAGGCGGTATATATCAGCCTTACTATAGTATTGTTGCTAAGAATGCTAATGCTGAGGATAAGGATAGATTTGTAGCTATCATAGAGGAGACGCTGGGCCGAGTGATTAGTGAAGGCTTTGATCAAAATGCTCTTCTTGCGGGCTTAAATAATATGGAATTCAGATACAGAGAGTCTGATTTTGGCTCACTTCCTCGTGGATTAATGCTAGGATTAGCATCATTTGACAGCTGGCTCTATGATGATATGCAGCCATTCATTCATATTGAATGCAATGAAACATTTAAGAGACTTCGTGAGAAGATAGGTACCAGCTATTATGAGGAACTTGTCGAAGAATATATTCTTAATAATAGTCATAAATCTATAGTAGTTGTTTCACCAGAAAAAGGCCTGACTAATAAAAAGGAACAGGCACTTAAGGAGAAGCTTGCTGCATACAAAGCAACATTAACAGAAGATGAACTTCAGAAGATTGTTGATGAGACCAAGGCATTAAAGCTTTTCCAGGAAACACCTGACTCAGAGGAAGTACTTGCGCTTATTCCAAAATTAAAGAGAGAAGATTTAAAAAAGACTACTAATCCATATGTAAATGAATTAATAGATATAGATGGTCATAAAGTACTTTTCCATGATATTTATACTAATGGAATATCATATATATCACTCATGTTTAAGCTCGGTGATGTTCCAGTAGAATTATTGCCTTATCTTGGTATTTTCAAGAATGTATTAACATGCCTTGATACTAAGAGCTATTCTTATGAGGTACTTGGTTATGAGCTTGATAAGTATTCAGGTGCTCTTGATACCTCGATGGCAGTATTTACTAATAATAAGAACCGTGATGATTATAGTATTTTCTTTGAAATTAAGACCAAGATATTCTCAGATAATGCCAGCAATATCGTGGAGCTTATTAAGGAGATATTATATACATCTAATTATCATGATTATAAGCGTATGAAGGAAATTATACTTGAAGTAAAGAGCCAGATTCAGGCGGGATTTATGTCTGCGGGTCATTCGGCTTCATATAATAGAGCTTTATCATATATTTCAGAATCTAATGCCAAAATGGAAGAGGTATCAGGTCTGGGCTTTTATAGATTCCTTGAGAAGGCTGAGAAAGACTATGACAGCATGAAGGAAGATATAGCTAGTAAGATGGAGCTTCTCGCTAAATATATCTTTAATAAAGATAATCTTCTGGTTGATTTTATCGGTGAGAAAAAGGACCTTGATAAGTTTATGACTGAAGCTAAGCCATTATTTGATGACTTATTTGAAGAAGAAATAAAACTGGAAGGAAGTAGTATCAAGGTTTCCAAGAAAAATGAAGGCTTTGTGACTAGTGCATCAGTTAACTATGTTTCTAGAGTTGGTAATTTCCTTAATCATGGACTTAGCTATACAGGAGCACTTAAGGTACTCAAAACAATCCTTGGATATGAATATTTATGGCAGGAAGTAAGAGTTAAAGGTGGTGCTTACGGCGGATTTGGTATGCTTGTTAGAACTGGCGATGGAATCTTCACTTCATACAGAGACCCTAATCTTGAATCTACTATTGAGATTTATGAAAGAGCCAGTCAGTTTGTGAAAGAGTTCAAGGCTGATGAAAAGACTATGACTAAATTTATTATAGGAACAATGTCTGATCTTGATACTCCACTTACACCAAGACTACAGGGTAAACGCTCACTTGCTGGATATTTAAGTAATGTTACAGTAGAGGATCTTCAGAAGGAGCGAGATGAGATTCTTGCAGCTACTGATGAAGATATTAGAAATCTTGCTGGACATATCGAAGCAGTTATGAGCGATGGTGCATTATGTGTTATAGGTACTGAAAGCAGTATTAATGGTGCCAAGGATAAATTTACAACTATTGAGAGTCTCAACTAGGCAAAGAATTGGGAGAAATATGGATAATAACAAGAAATCAGGTTTTGTAGCGATTATTGGAAGACCAAATGTTGGTAAGTCTACACTTATGAATCATATTGTTGGTCAGAAGATAGCAATTACATCAAAGAAACCACAAACTACACGTAATAAGATACAGACAATATACACCAGCGAAAAAGGCCAGATTGTATTTATGGATACTCCAGGTATGCATAAGGCTAAGAACAAACTGGGCGATTATATGATGAGTGTTGCCAAGTCAACACTTAATAATGCTGATGTGATTGTTTGGCTTGTAGAACCTTCTGAATATATAGGTGAAGGTGACCAGGGAATAATAAAACAGCTTTCTAGTGTTAAGAAGCCAGTTATTCTTGTTATTAATAAGATTGATACTATTAATAAGCCAGATGTTATTCTTTTCATGGATGCATACAGAAAGCAAATGGATTTTGAAGAGATAATACCTATAAGTGCTTTCAAGGGCGAGAATATTGATGAGCTCGTTGATAGTATATATAAATATCTTCCTTATGGTCCTTATTATTATGATGAAGATGAAATTACAGATCAGCCACAGAGACAAATAGTTGCCGAGTTGATTAGAGAAAAGGCTCTTCGACTTATTGATAAAGAAATACCTCATGGAATAGCAGTAGTTATTGATTCCATGAAGTATCGTGAAAGCGTGGCTAAACCTAATGTTAAATATGAGTATCCAGGAATTTATGATATAGATGCTACTATCATCTGTGAAAGAGATTCTCATAAAGGCATAATAATAGGTAAGGGCGGAGCAATGCTTAAGCAGATTGGTAGCAAGGCAAGACCTGAGATGGAGTCAATGCTTGATGCCAAGGTTAACTTGAAGTTGTGGGTAAAGGTTAAGGAAAATTGGAGAGAGTCAGATTACCTTGTTAGAAACTTTGGCTACAAAGAAGATAAGGAATAAATTATGGAGCAGTATTTCCAGGATGATGCCTTAATACTTAAGGCTGAGCCAATAGGTGAATATGATAGAAGACTGGTTTTACTGACCAAGGATCACGGTAAAATATCGGCATTTGCGAAAGGCGCAAGAAGACCAACCAATAAGCTAATGGGCTCAACTGATATGTTCTGTTTTGGACTATTCAAGTTTTATGCTGGACAAAATTCTTATTCGCTTGTTGATGTCAGTGTGAAGAATTATTTCGGTGAGCTTCGTGATGATATGAATGGTGCCATGTATGGCATGTATTTTCTCGAGGTCATGGAGTATATGACTAGAGAGAATAATGATGAGGAACAGCTTCTCAAACTGTTATATCAGTCACTTCGTGCCATAGTTTCACCAGAGTTTAATAATAAGCTTGTAAGAGCTATATTTGAAATAAAAACCATGGTTCTTCAGGGTGAGTGGAAAAGTGAAATAAAAGGCTCATTTTCGGAAACCGCTCTTTATGCAGTGGATTATATTGTTAAGCAGAAGCCGGAAAAGCTGTTTTCTTTTGGATTAAAGGAATCTGTTCTAAATGAGCTTATACTCATAGCTGAAGACAGAAAAAGGACCTTATGGCATCACGAATTTAATAGCGAAGAGATGCTTAAGATTCTTGAAATATAATAAAGACTAGGAAAATAATTGAAAATCTTAATAGGTTTTTATATAATTTAGAAATCATACGCGTAATTGCGAGAAAGAGGTAACAAATTATGAACGCAGCAGATAAGACACTTGATAAAATTAAGTCTTTATCTATGACAAGAGGTTTTGTATATCCAGGTTCGGATATCTACGGTGGTCTTGCTAATACATGGGATTACGGTAATCTTGGTGTTGAGCTTAAGAACAATGTTAAGAAGGCTTGGTGGCAGAAATTCGTACAGGAGAATCCATACAATGTTGGTGTAGACTGTGCGATTCTTATGAACCCTCAGACATGGGTTGCTTCAGGACATCTTGGCGGATTCTCTGATCCACTTATGGATTGTAAGGAGTGTCATGAAAGATTCCGTGCTGATAAGGTTATTGAAGACTTTGCAGCTGAGCATGGTCTTGAGCTTAAGTCTACTCCTGATTCATGGTCTAACGAAGAGATGATGGATTATATCAAGGCAAACAGCATTCCTTGTCCAACATGCGGTAAGCATAATTTTACAGATATTAGACAGTTCAACCTTATGTTCAAGACATTCCAGG
>DCHQ01000076.1:5539-16313 GCA_002314855.1 Lachnospiraceae bacterium UBA1748 | reverse complement strand
TCTTCAGTGGCACCATTACGTAAGTACTGTACATGAAGTTTGATAGGATATGTTCCAGTAAGAGCATCCTTGGATACAACATAGTTCCAGGTAAGTGTCTGCTGCTTAGTCTGGATTTCTTCAGGAGAAGATGCAGCCTGAAGAGATGAGATTATTCGCATATCACTGGAACTTTGAATGGCAAATGGCCATTCTGTTATTTTGCTTGAAATAACAGGAGTTACGATTACATCTTTAAGATCAACGTTTCCAAGGTTTACAAGATTAACAGTTATAGATGTACTCTGACCATAAGAAGCAGAGCGAACCATACTGTTATTATTAATAAAGATAAAGTCACTTGGAGTTCCGCCTACTGTTGCGCCACTAATCGCAGTATTCATATCAGATTCAATCTGACCCACATAGTCCTTAAGCTGACCGATAGTCATTGTATGATTGGCAATATATACATTGGCTTGCATATATATATTGAGAAGTGCCTGCTCAGTATCCGGGCTAAGAACGTAAAGCGTTTTAAGTCTTTCTTCGTATTCCTGAAGAGTGATATATGCCACCTCATTATCTTTTTCTGTGGCAATATCGGTATTTGGACGATTGTCAAAAATAGACATATTAACCGATGCAGTTAAATCGTAGCAAGTGCTGGCGTATACATTACCTCTAAGTACAGTAAAGGCTACTATAATAATGAGAGAACTAAGTAATCCTAGTGCTATCTGTTTTGCTAAATTACGTTTATTCATGATTAATCTTTTGCTTCCTTTCTTCGTATAACATTCTAGCTTTTTCGCGATTATCAATTAATTCGACTATTTTTCCGTCGATGATTCGTATTATCTTGTCACCAAACTCAGCCAGGTTATTGTCATGAGTAACCATAACAATTGTCTGTTTTTTTTCTCTGGCAATACGTTGCATAAGATTCATAACTTCCATAGAAGTATTGGAATCCAGGTTACCAGTAGGCTCATCGGCAAATATTATCTCAGGTTCAACAACAAGGGCTCTTGCTATACCAACACGTTGCTGCTGACCACCAGACATTTGTCCAGGAGTATGATCCAGGTATTTTTTTAGGCCCACGGATGTAAGCATATTGATGGCACGTCTGGTTCTTTCTTTTTTAGATACTCCCTGAAACATAAGTGGAGTAGCAACATTTTCAACGGCGTCCATATTAGCCAGCAAATTGTAAGATTGGAAAATGAAACCGACATGTTTCTGTCGAAATATTACAAGTTTACTTTCATTTAAGTTTTCGATATGTTCTCCAGCAATTACAATCTGTCCTTCAGTTGGTTTTTCGAGGCCAGCTAGCATGTTAAGAAGTGTAGATTTACCACTTCCGGATGTACCGACTATCATACAGAATTCACCACGATTGATAGTGAAGTCGACACCAGCTAGTGCATGCACCTTGTTTTCTCCAATTTCATATATTTTATGAAGGTTTTTGACTGAAATTACAGGAGATCTTTGTTCAGTATTAGCTTCCATATTAGTTTCTCCAGTAAAATTATCAAGCACAATAAAGGATACTTCTCATTGTATCACTATAACGTTTTTAATCAACGGATTATTGCTAGATGTTACCTATAATTTACCATGGTAATATTTATGTGGTTTGATTGGGACGTGTAATATTGCCTATTAGCAGTCATTGTGCTAGAATAATTAGAGTGTGATTAAGAGAATCATGCGTGTAGCCTGGGTGATAATTACGATTTGTGATTGTTACTTATATATGAATATTAAGTGGAGAAAGTTATGATTAATTCCATTAAAACTATAATCAAGAAAGTAGCGTTTATTGGTCTGTTCACTATTATGGCAGCAGGCTTTTTTGCTCCAATCAAGGCTCAGGCAGCTGAGACAGTTGAGGCGCAGGAAACTACAGCTGAGGTTGATGATAACACCAAGATGGTAGTTACTGTGGTTCTTGGAGGCGGACTTATCATTATTATAGCCACAGTTGTATCAGTGGTAACTTCTACAGTATCTTCTTTAGCTTCAATTGTTACTGAAGAAGAGGAAGAAGACTAGTAATTAACTTAACGGAGTTTGTTATGGACGCCACTTTATACGAGTGGCGTCCATTTTTCTTTATAGCGAGGAAGGAAATCAAGCGGCTGCGAAGCAGACATTTGATTTCACCCGAGCGTATACGAAACAAAATCACAAGTGACGAAGTCACGACGGCTGCGAAAGCAGACGGATTTTGTGAGTAAGAGGAAGGAAGTCACGACGGCTGCGAAAGCAGACAGATTCTGTGAGTAAGAGGACGAAGTCACGACGGCTGCGAAAGCAGACGGATTTTGTGAGTAAGAGGAAGGAAAGGAACACCCCATGGAAACTAAGAAACAATATGCCGCCAAAGAAGGCAGTACAGTCAAGCTTAAGGCGCCTAACTTATATAATGTAATAATGCTCAACGACGATTTTACTCCAATGGATTTCGTGGTTGAGATGTTGAAAACATATTTTGATAAATCTGAAACAGAGGCAACAGATTTGATGCTTCAGGTTCATAGAGGTAAGAAAGCTATTATTGCAAAGTATGTGTATGATGTTGCTGCAACAAAAAGCTACAAGGTTATACAGGAAGCAAGAGCTAAAGGTTACCCATTTAGAGTAGAAGTGGAGAAGGAGTAGGATTATATGAATTTTGATCCACAGGTCGAGGATATACTACGTCATGCAGTAAGTATATGTGTGATTTCTGGCAATGAATTTGTGACACCAGAGCATATTTTATATGGTATGACTAGCAATAGAATATTTGAAAAAGCACTGGAATCCATGGGCGGAGATTTAGATGAACTCATAGCTGACCTGGATGATTTTATGGATACAATGCTCCCTAAAAAACAGGGTGGTTTTGATATGGAGAAAGCCGATGTTTCCATGGGCTTTTCTTCTACTATGGAAATGGCTGTGGAAATAGCCAAGAATAGTGGCAATACAGAAGTGAAACTAAGCCATGTTATATGGGGATTATATGAACAGCAGGAAAGTTATGCTGTTTATTTTCTTGAAAAGCAGGTTAAGGATAAGTCAGAGTTCCTTGTACGAGTAGCTGAATATCTTGATGAAGAGGATGAAGGTGACGAACTTTTTGATGCTGAAATATGGCAGGAATATGCAGTTAGATTAAATGATGAGATTGGAAAGCATAACCCACTTATTGGCCGAGATGAAGAAATAGACCGAGCAATTCAGGTATTGCTTCGTCGAGAGAAGAATAATCCAATATTCGTTGGTGAGCCTGGAGTTGGTAAGACAGCAATGGCTTATGGATTAGCAGAGAGAATAGAAAGTGGTAATGTACCAAAACAGCTTCTTGGAGCCCAGGTATTTTCACTTGATTTGGCTTCGTTGGTTGCGGGTACTCCTTATAGAGGTGAGTTCGAAAAAAGAGTTAAGGTTCTTATGGACTCATTTACAAAGGAAAAGTCACCAATAGTATTTCTTGATGAGATTCATACATTAATTGGTACTGGTGGATTATCAGGGAGCCAGATGGATGCATCCAATTTATTAAAGCCTTATCTTGAGGATGGAAGTATACGATTTGTAGGTGCTACAACCTATGCTGATTATAATAAAACATTTTCAAAGAACAGCGCATTTGCCAGAAGATTCCAGAAGGTTGATATAAAAGAGCCAAGTGAAGAAGAGACAATACGCATTATAGAAGGCCTCAAGAAAAACTACGAGAAGTTCCATGGTGTAAAGTACGGAAAAGGTACTTCAGAATATATTGTTAGTCTTAGCAAGAGATTTATTCGTGATAAGTATTTACCAGACAAGGCCATTGATCTTTTGGATGAAGCAGGTGCATATAAGAAAATGCATCCTTCTACAGATAAGAAGAGTCAGCTTGTAGATAAAGCTGTTATAGAAGAAGTATTGTCAAAGAGCTGTGGAGTTCCTGTAAGCAGCGCCAAGGCATCAGAAGTTGATCAGCTTGCACATCTTTATGATAATATTACATCCAAAATATTTGGGCAGGACAAAGCGGTGCGCAGTATTGTTGACGCTATATGTATGTCGCGAAGTGGACTTCTTGCTGACAACAAACCAGTTGCATCATTTCTGTTTGTAGGTCCAACAGGTGTTGGTAAAACAGAGGTAGCCAAGGTCCTGGCAAAGGAACTGGGAGTAGAGCTTGTCAGGTTTGATATGAGTGAATACAGTGAGAAGCATGCTGTAGCCAAGCTTATTGGCTCGCCAGCAGGATATGTTGGATATGAAGAGGGCGGTTTATTAACAGATGCAATAAGAAAATCTCCATATTCTGTTCTACTGCTTGATGAGATAGAGAAAGCTCATCCAGATATATTCAATATTTTATTACAGGTTATGGATTATGCGTCTCTTACAGACAATAAGGGTCAGAAAGCTGATTTTTCAAACGTTATAATAATTATGACAAGTAATGCTGGAGCCAGGGAGATAGGCAAACAGAAGATGGGCTTTGGCGAAGGAATCTTTGACGATGGTGTGATGCTTGAAGAGGTTAAGAGAGTATTTACTCCTGAGTTTAGAAACAGATTGTCAGAGATAGTGACATTCAACCATATGGACAAGGCAATGGCAGCACTTATTGCTGATAAGAAGTTGTCAGAGCTTAGCGAAAAGCTTGGTATCAAGAAGGTTGAGCTTAAGATTGATAAAAAAGCCAGAGACCAGATTATTGCAAAGGGTATTACAAGAGAGTATGGTGCGAGAGAGCTCGAGCGAGTAATTGATTCCAAGATAAAGCCTCTATTTGTTCAGGAGCTGTTATTTGGAAAGCTTAAAAAAGGCGGAAAGGCTGTGCTTTCTATAAAAGAAACACCACTCGGAATTAAAGAATTTGTAGTTACAAAAGGATAGATAATGGCAACAATACAGGATTATCCATTTAAATACGAAATGCATTTACATACATCGGAGGCCAGCAAATGTGGTTCAAATACCGGTGCCGAGATGGCAAGAGCTCATAAAGAGGCAGGCTATGCTGGGATATTTGTTACAAACCATGCATGGGGTGGCAATACATGTATTGACAGAGACCTGCCTTATAGAGAGTGGATAAAGCAGTACGCCCAAGGGTACTATAATGCACTGGAGGAAGGCGAGAAAATAGGCCTTCAGGTGTTCTTTGGAATGGAAGCAGGATTTTCTGGCACAGAGTTTCTTATATATGGTGTCACACCAGAGTGGATGGCAGACCATGAAGAACTGTGGGATGCGGATATTCCAGAGCAGTACAGAATAATACATGGCGGTGGTGGTATAGTTATGCATGCCCATCCATTTCGTGAGGAGTGGTATATTCCAGAGATAAGACTATTTCCTGACTGTGTTGACGGTATAGAGATGATTAATGCTACTCACTCTTCTCATTTATCCAAGGCACATAATGACCCTAAGTATGATGAAAGAGCAATTGAGTATGCCAGAAAGTACAATATGCCAACATGTGCGGGCTCAGATGTACACAGCACCAATGTATTTGGTGGTGGAATTATGTGCCGAAAGAGAATAAAATCAGATAGAGAATTAATTGATTTAATTCTAAGTAAAGGGGATTATATATTAACAAATGGGGATGATTACTTTACTAAGGATGGTGTAAAGATTCATGGAGAGTTTAATATTTAGTTTAAATGCAACAATTCCTATTTTTTTAGTTATGCTGTTTGGCTACAGTATAAAGAATACAAAACTGGTAAATCCAACTTTTACCAGTATGCTTAATACATTTAATTATAAGGTTACTTTGCCAGTTTTGCTTTTCTATGATTTGGCAAATGCAGATTTCAAAAGCGTATGGAACACTAAGTATGTTCTATACTGCTTTTTTGTTACCTTAATATGTATATTGGTAACATGGCTTGTGTCGTGGCTTATACTACGCTGGAAGCCAACTACAAAGGCTCTAATAGGAGAATTTGTTCAGGCCTCTTACAGAGGCTCGGCAGCAGTTTTAGGTATAGCTTTTATTCAAAATATTTATGGAGTATCTATAATAGGACCATTAATGATCTTAGGAACAGTGCCATTATATAATTTTATGGCTGTTGTTATACTTATTTTTACTGATCCAACCAATTCGCATGTTGATGCAAAGACCATCAAGAAATCTCTTATAGGAATACTCACTAATCCAATGATTATAAGTATTTTCTTAGGCCTTATAATGTCACTTCTTCCTATTAATATACCAGTTATGATTAACAAGACGCTGGCAATGATAGCACAGCTGGCATCTCCACTTGCATTAATAGCTCTAGGAGCCAGCATAGAGGGGCGAAAGGCCATATCAATGATAAGGCCTACAATATTTACTGTAATGATTAAGCTTATAATTCAACCTCTTATATTTTTGCCTGTTGCAGTATCCTTTGGATTTAGAGGTGAGCAATTAGTTGCGCTTCTTGTAATGCTTGGTGCTCCAACTACGGTTAGTTCATTTATTATGGCAAAAAATATGAATCATGAGGGAGTTCTGACATCAAGTGCAGTTGTTGCATCCACCTTTTTGAGCTCTATCACTATGACTTTTTGGATATATTGGCTAAGAAGCAGGGGGCTTATTTGACTTTGGAGGCAAAATAAGATATAATGCACAACAATGGGCAAAGTATACCTAAAAGTAAAAGGGTGAAGGGAGTATAGTAATGGGAGACAATAAGAAGAAAGTTGTCGTAAAAGGTCTTGCAAAGGCATTTTTATCAACAGAGCCTGAAGTAGAGGAAGTGGCTCCTAAGAAGGCTCCTAAGAAAAGAGAGAAAAAGCCAGCAGTTCCTAAGGCTTCAGAAGTGGCTGCTTCTATTAGAAAGAAAGAGCGTGAGCTTTCTGATTTATCAGCGCTTATTGCTGATGAGGAATTAGATGATAAGAAATTCGAAGAATTAGCAGAAGAGCCTAAGGAAGAAGTAAAAGCTGAAGTTAAGGAAGAAGTAAAAGCTGAAGCTAAAAAGGCACCAGCTAAAAAGGAAGCATCTAAAAAAGAGGTTTCTAAAAAAGAGGCTTCTAAAAAAGAAGTAGTTAAAAAGGAAGAGCCTAAGAAAGAGACTACTAAGAAAGAGACTGTTAAAAAAGAAGCAGTTAAGAAAGAAGTAGTAAAGGAAGCTCCAGCCAAGGCTGAAGTTAAGAAAGAGGTAGCTAAGAAGGAGACTTCTAAAAAGGAAACTCCTAAAAAAGAGGCTCCAGTAAAGAAAGAAGTAGCTAAAAAAGAAGCTGCTAAGAAAGAAACTCCTAAGAAAGAGACTGTTAAAAAAGAAACAGTTAAAAAAGAAACAGTAAAAAAAGAAACAGTTAAGAAGGAAGTAGTAAAGGAAGCTCCAGCCAAGGCACCAGCTAAGAAAGAGGTAGCTAAGAAGGAGACTCCTAAAAAGGAAAACCCTAAAAAAGAAGCTCCTAAAAAAGAGACTCCTAAAAAGGAAGAAGTAAAGAAAGCTCCAGCTAAGGCTCCTGAGAAAAAGGCTGCCGCAGAAGTTAAGGAGAAAATCTTTATTGAATATAAAGAAGTCAGCTATGATGAGTCAGCTATTATGAAAAAGGCTGAAACAGTATGGACCAAGGAACTTGGTAAAAAGGCTGATGCGCTTAAATCCATTGAATTATATATTAAGCCAGAAGACAAAAAGGCATATTACGTATTTAATAAGAAAGAAAGCGGAAGCTTTGATATCTAATTAAGAATATGTTTTGTAGCCCCGACATATGTCGGGGCTTTTCTTTACTTAGATGTATTGCATAAATTATTAGGAAGAAAAAAGAGGATTCTTAATATATGAAGAAAAAGAAAACAATTATTATTATTTTGATAATGCTGGTAGTGCTATTTATTTTTTGCTGGTACGAGAATCACCGTATTGTTGTGAGTTATTATTCTATTAATAATGAGAAGGTAGATGAGGATCTTGCAGGCTATCGGATAGTACAGATATCCGATTTTCATAATGCAACTTTTGGTGGAAAGGATAATAGCTGGTTACTAAAAGAAGTTGAAGCTATTTCGCCAGATATAATTGTGTTAACAGGAGATCTTGTAGATTCCAATCATACTAATATAGAAGTTTCTCTTACCATGGTAGAAGGCCTTACTAAGATTTCACCAGTTTATTACGTTACGGGTAATCATGAATATTGGTTGTCAGAAGAGGACAGAAACTGGCTGTTTGATGGACTGACAGAAACAGGCGCGATTATATTAAATAATGAAGTGGTTGATATAGAGGTGGGGGGAAACAGCTTTCTGTTAGCAGGGCTTGATGATAAACATTTGTATGACAATACGCTCGCAGATATTTTAAATGGACGAAGTGAACTTAATGTGGTCCTTGCGCATGAGCCCCAGTATATTAAGGACTATAGTAGAAATGGCGCGGATATAGTATTAACTGGTCACGCTCATGGGGGGCAGTTTATCTTACCAATAATAGGACCTGTTGTAGCACCAGATCAGGGATTTTTTCCTAAGTTAACTGAGGGGGTAGTAAATGAAAATAAAACTTCAATGGTTATAAGCAGGGGCCTTGGTAACAGTGTAATACCTATCAGGCTGTTTAATGATCCTGAGATAGTAGTAGTAACTCTTGAGTAATTAGATATTTTTAAGGTTAATTGTTGACAATTTGTTTTAGTAGTGATAATTTATTCATAGATGTTAGCACTCTAACAAGTTGAGTGCTAACAAAAAAAGATTACGAGGAGGCAGTATGAGTACAGAAGAAAATCTTGAACCTAAGTCAGATGAAATGTTAGATGATAGAAAAAAAAGAATACTTTGTGCCGTGATTCGTAATTATCTTGAAACAGGCGAACCAGTAGGTAGCCGTACAATATCAAAGTACACTGATCTAAACCTTAGCTCAGCTACTATTCGTAATGAGATGTCTGATCTTGAAGAGATGGGATATATCGTGCAGCCACATACCTCAGCTGGTCGTATTCCTACAGACAAGGCCTATCGACTTTATGTTGATAGCATGATGGAGGAGAAAGACAAAGAGATTAATGAACTTAAGGGCTTGCTTCTTGAAACAGAAGGTAAGATGGATACAATGCTTAAGAATGTGGCCAAGGTTCTTGCTAATAATACCAATTATGCCACAGTAGTATCTTCACCAATGGTTCGAGGCAATAAGCTAAAGTTTATTCAGCTGTCCAAGGTTGCCAGCAATCAGCTCCTTGCCGTTGTAGTAGTTGAAGGTAATGTGATTAAGAATAATATCATTAATATCTCCGAAGATCTTGATGATGAAACATTATTAACACTTAATCTTTTGCTTAATACTCACCTCAATGGTATGGCTCTTGAGGAAATCAATCTTGGTATGATAGCTTCGCTTAAAGCTCAGGCTGGTATTCATGGCGATATTGTAGGAGAGGTTATGGATGCAGTAGCCGATGCTATAAAGGCTGATGAAGAACTCGAGATATATACAAGCGGTGCCAACAATATCTTCAAGTATCCAGAACTTGCTGACCATGAAAAAGCAAGTCAGCTCATCACAACATTTGAAGAAAAGCAGATGCTTTCGCAAATGGCTGCAATGAGTATCGATAAGGAAGAAACAGGTATTCAGGTATACATCGGTGATGAAGCACCAGTTGGTTCCATGAAGGACTGTAGCGTAGTTACAGCAACCTATGACCTTGGCGATGGTATGAAGGGTAGCATAGCTATTATTGGACCTAAGAGAATGGATTACGAAAAGGTTGTCGGAACTCTTAAAACAATGAAGAGTGAGCTAGAGACAGCTTATCAGAAGAAAGATAAATAAACCCGAAAGGATAGAGTGATGTCAGAGGAAAATAAGAACGAAGAAGTAGTTAATGATAACGAAGAGAATACTACAGAAACTACTACAGAAACTGCCGACGAAGTGGTAGAAACTACTATTGAAGCAGAGACTGAAGAAGCTGGGGCTGATTCAGAAGATGGTGCTAAGCCAGACAAAAAGGAACAGAAATATAAAGAGCAGATAGCAGAACTCAATGATAGATATGTAAGACAGCTTGCTGAGTTTGAAAACTTTAGAAATCGTACCCAGAAAGAAAAAGAGGCGATGTTCGAGGTTGGAGCTAAGAGTATTATTGAAAAAATACTTCCAGTTGTAGACAACTTCGAAAGAGGTATAGCAGCTCTTACAGATGATGAAAAGGAAGGCGCTTTTGCCAAAGGTATGCAGGGCGTATACAAGCAGTTGATTGATGAGCTCGATAAGCTTGAGGTTAAAGAGATAGAAGCAGTTGGTCAGGAATTCGATCCTAATCTTCACAACGCTGTAATGCAGGTTGAGTCTGAAGAATATGAGTCAGGTGTGGTTGCAGCAGAGCTTCAAAAAGGATACACATATCGTGGACAGGTAGTAAGATATTCCATGGTATCGGTAGTACAATAACTAGTTAAAACATGCGAAAGCATTGTTTATATATTTTGCAAATATTTTTATTTAGTCATATAGGAGGACAAAACAATGGGAAAAATTATCGGTATTGATTTAGGAACAACTAACTCATGTGTAGCCGTAATGGAAGGTGGTAAGCCAACAGTTATCGCCAATACAGAGGGTGCTAGAACTACTCCTTCAGTAGTAGCTTTCACAAAGACAGGTGAGAGACTTGTCGGAGATGCTGCAAAGCGTCAGGCAGTAACTAATGCTGAGAAGACAATATCTTCTATCAAGAGAGATATGGGTACAGATAAGGGTCGTACAATCGACGACAAGAAGTATTCACCACAGCAGATTTCAGCTATGATTCTTCAGAA
>DCHQ01000076.1:4762-5448 GCA_002314855.1 Lachnospiraceae bacterium UBA1748 | reverse complement strand
AACGATGCTCAGCGTCAGGCAACAAAGGATGCTGGTAAGATCGCTGGTCTTGATGTAAAGCGTATCATTAACGAGCCAACAGCAGCAGCTCTTGCTTATGGTCTTGATAATGAGAACGAGCAGAAGATTATGGTATACGACCTTGGTGGTGGTACATTCGATGTATCTGTTATCGAGATCGGTGAAGGTGTTATCGAAGTTCTTGCAACATCAGGTGATAACAGACTTGGTGGTGACGACTTCGACGATAGAATTACAAAGTGGATGCTTGAAGAGTTCAAGAAGGCAGAGGGTGTTGATCTTTCAACAGATAAGATGGCTCTTCAGAGACTTAAAGAAGCAGCTGAAAAGGCTAAGAAAGAGTTATCAAGCTCTACAACAACTAATATTAACTTACCATTCATCACAGCAACGGCTGAGGGACCAAAGCACTTTGATATGAACCTTACAAGAGCTAAGTTCGAAGAGCTTATCCATGATCTTATTGAAAGAACAGCTGTACCAGTACAGAACGCTCTTAAGGATGCTGGACTTAGCGCATCAGAGCTTTCTAAGGTATTATTAGTTGGTGGTTCTACAAGAGTTCCTGCAGTTCAGGAGAAGGTTAAGCAGCTTACAGGACATGAGCCAAATAAGAGCCTTAACCCAGATGAGTGTGTTGCTATCGGTGCTTCTATCCAGGGTGG
>DCHQ01000076.1:0-4573 GCA_002314855.1 Lachnospiraceae bacterium UBA1748 | reverse complement strand
GATATCAACGTAGTACAGGGTGAGCGTCAGTTCGCTAAGGATAACAAGTCACTTGGTCAGTTCCGTCTTGATGGTATCCCACCAGCAAGAAGAGGTATGCCACAGATTGAAGTTACATTTGATATCGATGCCAACGGTATCGTTAATGTATCAGCTAAGGATCTTGGTACAGGTAAGGAGCAGCACATCACAATTACTGCTGGTTCATCTATGTCAGATGATGATATCGAGAAGGCTGTTAAGGAAGCTGCTGAGTACGAAGCTCAGGATAAGAAGCGTAAGGAAGCTATCGATGCAATTAATGATGCTGATTCAATGGTATTCCAGACAGAGAAGGCTCTTGCTGATGTAGGCGACAAGATAGATGCAACAGAGAAGGCTAATGTTGAGGCAGATGTTAATGCACTTAAGGAGCTTGTTGAGAAGTATAGAAATCAGGAAATGACTGAGGAGCAGGTTGCAGAAGTTAAGGCTGCTCAGGAGAAGATGATGAGCGGTGCACAGGGCGTATTCACAAAGATGTACGAGAGTATGCAGGGTGCTGCAGGCGCAGCTGGTGCTGGCCCAGACATGTCAGGATTCGCTGGAGCTGATATGGGTGGCGCTGCTGATGCAGGTGCTAACGATGATATCATCGATGGCGACTTCAAGGAGATTTAATAACAACTCTAAATAGATGTTTTAGTCAGGGGACACTTAGTGTCCCCATGACTATTTATTAAAATAATAAGGCAGAAGAATTATGGCAGAGAGTAAAAGAGATTATTACGAGGTTCTTGGCGTTGATAAAAACGCTGATGATGCCACAATTAAAAAAGCATATAGACAGCTTGCTAAAAAGTATCATCCTGATATGAATCCAGGTGATGCAGAGGCTGAAAAGAAATTCAAGGAAGCTTCAGAAGCATACGGTATTCTTAGTGATGCAACCAAGCGTTCTCAGTACGATCAGTTCGGACATGCAGCATTTGATGGTGCAGCAGGTGGCGGCTATGGTGGATACTCATCAGCTGACTTTACTGATATATTTGGTGATTTGTTTGGAGATTTCTTTAGCGGCTTTGGCGGTGGAAGAAGCAGAGGACGTAGTAATGGACCTATGAAGGGTTCTAATGTACGTACTTCCGTTAGAATGACTTTCGAGGAAGCTGTTTTTGGATGTAAGAAAGAAATAGAACTTACTATCAAGGATCCATGTCCAAAATGTAATGGTACTGGAGCTAAGCCAGGTACTGAGCCAGAAACATGTTCTCAGTGTGGTGGTAAGGGACAGGTAGTATTTACAACCAATTCTTTCTTTGGCCAGGTACGTAATGTTCAGACTTGTCCGGAGTGTTCTGGATCAGGTAAGGTAATCAAGGATAAGTGTACTGATTGTCGTGGAACAGGATATGTATCAATTAGAAAGAAGTATGAGGTAGAATTCCCAGCAGGCGTTGATAATGGTCAGTGCAAGCGTATGAGTGGTCTTGGTGAGCCAGGACAGAATGGTGGACCAAGAGGAGATGTACTTGTTGAGGCAGTAGTATCTAGCCATCCTGTATTCCAAAGACAGGATCAGGATATTTTCTCAACAGTTCCTATGTCATATGCAATTGCAGCACTTGGTGGTGAGATTGTAATTGATACTGTTGATGGACCTGTTATATATGAGGTTAAGCCAGGAACAGCTACAGATACAAGAGTAAGACTTCGTGGCAAGGGTGTTCCATCCCTTAGAAATAAGGATATTCGTGGCGATCACTATGTGACACTTGTTGTTCAGGTACCTACTAAGCTTAGCAGCGAGGCCAAGAATCTTCTTAAGCAGTTTGATGCTGCTGACATGGATTCTCTTGGTGCAGTTGAACGTTTCAGAGCTGAAAAGAAAGATGGCACTGGCGACGATAAAGACAAGGGCAAAAAGAAAAAGAAGAAGTTCTTTGATTTGTAATTGGAACTAAAAAATGTTCTGGATAATTACCAGAACATTTTTTGAGTTAATAAGACAAAAGAGATTACTATTATCAAGTAGATTATGTTGTAAATAGTGAACACCGCAAAGTACTTGCCCTTTTTAGCCCCAGTGTATGAACTGTAGAGCTTGAAAGAGATGAGGCTGGCGAGAGAAGCAATTAATGTTCCAAGACCACCCGCATCGACAGCAAGTGTTAATGCTTTGAAATCATTGGTGAAACCAGATAACAAAAGGGCTGCTGGTACATTACTAATTATTTGACTGGTAAGTACACCGACCAGAAATACTCGGCCCTCTACGATAGATGATAACCAGGCTACAACTTCAGGTATCTGTTTCATATTATAAATGAATAAAAAGAAGCAGACGAATGTTAATAAAAGCATGTAGTCAACTGATCCTAATACGCTTCGATCACTTATAAATATAACTAAAATGATTACAGCAAGAAGTATTTGATATGGTAATACATCTACTACGGTTAAAAGACAAAGCAAAAACAGAAGTCCATAGATAAATTCAAAATCGTGTCTTCTTGCAGGTAGCCTAGAGGCTTCAACATTAGTTATAGGTTCGTTTTTCATTACCAGTATTGGCAATGTAACAAGAACTAGTGAAAGAAGCCAAAGAGGAAGCATCATCATTACGAATTCTACGAGGTTCATTCCTGATACTGTGTAAAGGTACAGGTTTTGCGGGTTACCAAGTGGAGTTAACATGCTTCCAAGGTTAGCAGCAATCGTTTGAAGAACTACTACTACAATGAGCTTCTCGGTTTTGTCTACCATAGGAAGAAGCAAAATAGCGAATGGCACGAATGTTATTAGTGCCACATCGTTAGTTAAAAACATTGATGAAAAGAAACACAGGTATACAAGCAGAAGATACAGAGGTCTGGTTGATTTTAATCTTCCAAGCAAGCTGTTACCTATTCTTCTGAAAACCAATATTTTTTGGAGTCCTGCTACAACAGCCATAAGGCTAAATAGTAGTGACAGTACTCTAAAGTCTATGCCGCTTATACAGTCTATACTTGGTTTTACAAGAAAGAATGATATAAGGGCTAGTACAAATGATACACAAAATACAGTTTCTTTTTTTATAAATTCAATTAGATTTTTCATAGCAGACTGATTATAGCACATTCTAATTTATAGGAGGAAAAAAGATGCTAAAGAGAATAGCAGCTGAAATAAAAGAATACAAAAAAGCATCCATTCTTACTCCGGCATGTATGATTCTCGAAGTTATATTCGAGACAGTCATACCACTTCTCATGACCAAGATTATTGATGATGGTGTTGGGGAAGCAACCGGCGTAACTAATATGACCATCGTGTATGTATATGGTGGGATAATGATAGGTCTGGCTGTATTAGCATTAATTAGTGGTCTTGGTGGAGCTTTCTTTGGTGCAAGAGCTTCTGCTGGCCTTGCCAAGAATCTTCGAAAGGCGATGAATGATAAGATTCAGAAGTATTCCTTCTCGAATATTGATAAGTTTTCTACCAGTGGACTGGTTACCAGACTTACCACGGATGTTACAAATATTCAGAATGCATATCAAATGCTTCTTCGTATGTGCTTTAGAGCACCTATATCACTGGTATTTGCAATGTGTGCAGCATTTTTCATTAATGCACGTCTTGCCAGTGTTTATTTGGTAGCAGTTGGATTTTTAAGTATTTTCCTTTTCTTCCTTGTAAAGACAGCAATGAAATATTTTACACAGGTATTTAAGAAGTACGACGACCTTAATGCAACTATTCAGGAGAACGTTAAGGGAATACGTGTTGTTAAGGCATTTGTTCGTGAAGAGTACGAAGAGGATCGTATGAAAAAAGCCGCAGGCAACATTTATAAGATGTTTGTAAAGGCTGAGAATGTAGTAATACTTAACTGGCCAGTTATGTCGCTTACTATTTACACATGTATTATGGTTATCAGTTATCTTGGAGCCAAGACAGTAGTTGCTGGTGAGCTTACAACAGGTGAGCTTATGGGTCTTCTTACCTACTGTATGGCAATACTTATGAATCTTATGATGTTATCAATGATATTCGTTATGATGAGTATGAGTATTGCAAGTGCTGAGCGTATTTCAGAAGTTCTTGGAGAGGAACCAGATATCACTAATCCTGAGAACCCAGTAATGAATATTGCTGATGGAAGCATTAGCTTCAAGGATGTTGAGTTCACATATAACAAGGATGGTAATGGCGATCCTGTATTAAAGGATATTGATTTGGAGATTAAGAGTGGTGAGACCATAGGTATTATTGGTGGTACAGGTAGTTCGAAGTCCACTCTCGTTATGATGATTCCTAGACTATATGACGTGACCAAGGGTCAGGTTATGGTGGGTGGACGAGATGTCAGAGAGTATGACCTTACAGCTCTTCGAAAAGATGTTGCTATGGTACTTCAGAAAAATGTCTTATTTAGTGGAACTATTTTCGATAACCTAAGATGGGGCAATAAGGATGCTTCCGATGAGGAATGTATTGAAGCTGCAACACTTGCCTGTGCTAACGAATTCATTGAGCAGATGCCTGATGGTTATAATACGGTGATTGCCCAGGGTGGAACAAATGTATCAGGTGGACAGAGACAGCG
>DCHQ01000090.1 GCA_002314855.1 Lachnospiraceae bacterium UBA1748 | reverse complement strand
ACTGTGGAGATCTTGTAGAACCCTGACGAGCATGTCCTGTTCCCTTCTGTCTCCAAGGCTTTCTACCACCACCAGATACTTCTGAACGTGTCTTAGCCTTCTGTGTTCCCTGACGATTATTTGCAAGCTGCTGTACAACTGCTAAGTGAACTAAATGTTCATTGATTTCTACACCGAATACTGCATCACTTAAGTCGATTGTACCAACTTCTTTACCTTCCATATTTACAACAGATACTTTTGCCATTGTAAGTTGTCCTCCTTTCGACCTAATTAAGCTTCAGCCTTTGTTGTTTCTTTGATTGTTACAAGAGCCTTCTTTGCTCCAGGAACTGCACCCTTTACTAAAAGAAGATTCTTATCTGCATCAATTCTAACTACCTCAAGGTTCTTAACTGTAATAGTTACACAACCCATATGTCCTGGCATTCTCTTACCCTTGAATACTCTTGAAGGGCTTGAACAAGCACCGTTAGAACCTGCATGTCTATGATACTTAGAGCCGTGAGCCATAGGTCCTCTTGACTGACCGTGTCTCTTGATTGCGCCCTGGAATCCCTTACCTTTTGAAATAGCTGTTGCATCAACCTTATCGCCTGTAGCGAAGATGTCTGCCTTGATTTCCTGTGCAAGAGCGTACTCATCAGCGTTCTCAAACTTGAACTCTCTTACATATCTCTTTGCAGATACGCCAGCCTTCTTGAAGTGTCCCATCTCAGCCTTTGTAGCGCCGTGACGATGAACGATTTCCTTCTTGCCAGCCTTATCCTTATTGATAATCTTTTCTTTCTTGTCGCCGAATCCAACCTGAACTGCGCTGTAACCATCGTTCTCAACTGTCTTGATCTGAGTTACTACGCAAGGACCAGCTTCAAGTACTGTTACAGGAATGAGTGAACCATCTTCTGCGAAGATCTGTGTCATTCCAACCTTTGTTGCTAAAATTGCTTTCTTCATTTTTCCTCCTTGTTCTACTAAAGCGGTATAGAATTTTACTAATTGCGGCTTGCTGTGACGGGCAATCAGTTCACCATACATAAAGTTAGTAGAGGTTTTTTAATTATTACTTCTAGATGATTATTTCATCTTGATGTCAACATAAACACCTGCTGGGATATCCATCTTCTGCAAAGACTCAACAATCTTCTGTGAAGGATTGATGATATCGATAAGTCTCTTGTGTGTTCTCTGCTCGAACTGCTCTCTAGAGTCTTTGTACTTGTGTACGGCTCTAAGGATTGTAACTACTTCCTTCTTTGTTGGAAGAGGTACTGGTCCGCTTGTCTCGCCACCATTCTTCTTAACTGTTTCGATAATCTTCTTTGCTGATGCATCAACCAACTGATGATCATAGGCTTTTAATGTGACTCTCATTTTCTGACTTGCCATAAAAAAAGTCGCCTCCTTTTCGCACTTTGTTATTTTTAAAGTACGACAAGCTCGGTGACTGTACCACTTTCCCGGGTGTGTCATGGATTTAACCAATCCACACACGTCGTTTCTGCTTTACGCAGACTGTATAAGCTTTGTACAGTGACTTGTCGTCATATTATCTGACATTCGCTCCACGGAAAACCTACCTTCGCTTTCGCTTGGTAGCAACCTCACGCTTCATAGCTATCATGCCACAGCAATTGATAGTATACCTAATAGAAAACTATAAATCAAGCACTTTTTTCTATTTTTTTAATAAATTTCCACTTTTATTTTTGTGAATCTTGACAACTTGTGGTCAAGCTATGCATAACATACAAAATATTGGTATTTACCTGTTTCTTCTATATTAAAGTTGCAGTTTACATAATTTCAAACCATCTTTTGTATGAGTTTCTTCTATAATATATATCTTTTATTTTCGTCTTATTCATTTATATATTTAATCACTGCCCTAGTCAATAATATAATAAAAAACCTGGTGCCATCTTATAACGACACCAGGTTAATTTTAATAACTATATTATATAGAAGAATTACATCTCATCCTTAACATCTTTTACTGCGTCGAACTCATCAACGATCTCCTGTGCAGGAGCCTTTGTAATTAAACTTACAAGGATGATGAAGATTAAACTTACTGGGAATCCAACTGCAAGTGAGTAAAGACCTGTTGCAGCCTTAATTGTCTCACCAGCAACAACTGGGATGTAGTCCCAAAGGATAACTACGCCGGCACCACTAACAAGTCCTGCAATGGCACCAGGAAGGTTTGTTCTCTTCCAGAATAATGACATAAGTACAAGTGGGCCAAATGCCGAACCAAGACCTGCCCAAGCATCTGATACAAGGCTCATTACTGATGAGTTAGGGTTCCATGCAATGATATACGCAAGGATTGCGATAATAACGATTGTAGCACGGCTGACAATCATAACTTTCTTGTCGCTTGCATCCTTCTTAATAACACCCTTGAAAATATCTTCTGCAACAGCTGAAGCAGAAACAAGAAGCTGTGAGTCAGCAGTTGACATGATAGCTGCTAAGATACCACAAAGGAAGATACCTGCTACGATAGGAGCATTCATCTCTTCTGTGAATACCTTCTTAATCATTTCGATGAAGATCTTCTCTGTACCAACTTCGTTCATTTTATCGAAGTCCATATAAGCTCTACCAACGATACCGATAACTGCTGCCATGATTAACGAAATTGTTACCCATGTAATAGCTACGCCCTTAGACTTAGTCATTTCCTTCTCGCTCTTAACAGCCATGAATCTAACTAAGATATGAGGCATACCGAAGTATCCAAGTCCCCAAGCAAGACCAGAGATAACACCTACTGGAGTTGCGCCGTGGAAAAGATTAACGAATCCAGGATTCTCAGCAATTGCATCTGTAAGACCTGCTGAAACGCTCAGACCCGCATTACCCATAAATACTACTGCAAAAATAGGAACAGCAAGAAGTGCGATAAGCATAAGTGTTCCCTGAATAAAGTCTGTAACACATACAGCCATGAATCCACCAAGGAATGTATAAATAAGAATAACAAGTGCACCGAGTGTAAGAGCTATTTTGTAATCAACTCCGAAGATAGACTGGAAAAGCTGTCCACCTGCTGCAAGTGCTGATGCACAATATACAGCGAAGAAAATAACTATTACTATAGAAGAAACTAACATAAGAGTTTTCTTCTGATCTCTGTATCTGTTCTCGAAGAACATAGGAAGTGTTACTGCGTTACCAGCCTTAATAGTATACTTTCTAAGTCTAGAAGCTACTATAAGCCAGTTGAGGATTGTACCTATTAATAAACCTACGGCACACCATCCGTCACCGCCATTAATACCCCATACAAATATGGCACCTGGAAGACCCATAAGAAGCCAACCACTCATATCTGATGCCTGAGCTGAAAGAGCTGCTACAAATCCGCCAAGATTTCTACCACCAAGGAAGTACTCTTCAGTGTTAGAGCTTTTCTTTGAATACAGCGCACCAATCACTATCATCATAAGAAGATAGAGAACAAATGCTACCAATATCCATCCGGTTACATTTGACATTTTTCATTTCCTCCAAAAAAT
Organism: Lachnospiraceae bacterium UBA1748; assembly: GCA_002314855.1. Taxonomy (GTDB): domain Bacteria; phylum Bacillota; class Clostridia; order Lachnospirales; family Lachnospiraceae; genus NK4A136. The sequence goes on along the minus strand of DCHQ01000090.1, from coordinate 21,503 downwards.
ATAATAATTTTTTTATAACATACATAAAAACATAACGCAATATTCTTTGTGCCTCAAAATGTCCAGAAAGCCATATTTTTACTGCAAATCTTGTTTTTCGAGGGAGCATATTATATCATTACTAAAGAAATATATCTTTGTATTAATGAAAGGACTACGTATGTGGGTAGCTGATAATTGGAAAGATTATGAAGTAATAGATACATCTAATGGGGAGAAATGTGAACGCTGGGGTGATTATATTCTGGTAAGACCTGACCCTCAGGTTATATGGAATACCCCTCATGACAACAAAGCATGGAAAAATAAAAATGGCCATTATCACAGAAGTTCCAAGGGAGGCGGCGAATGGCAATTCTTTAATCTTCCTGAAGAGTGGACCATTAACTACGCTCTTCCTGAAGCAGTCAATGCTGATAAGCTCTGCTTCCACCTTAAGCCTTTTGCTTTCAAGCATACCGGTGTGTTCCCTGAGCAGGCAGTCAACTGGGACTGGACTTCTTCATTAATAGCTGGGGCCGGTCGTCCTGTTAAGGTACTTAATCTTTTCGCTTACACAGGTGGCGCCACACTTGCAGCAGCTGCTGCCGGAGCTAACGTAACTCACGTTGATGCATCAAAGGGTATGGTTGCATGGGCCAAGGAAAATGCTGCATCTAGTAACATACCTGGCGACAGAGTAAGATGGCTCGTAGATGACTGCGTTAAGTTCGTAGAACGCGAAATCAGACGCGGTAATAAATATGATGGAATCATTATGGATCCTCCATCCTACGGACGAGGACCTAAGGGCGAGATATGGAAAATCGAAGAAGCAGTATTTCCACTCATTGAATTATGTGAGCAACTTCTATCAGATGACCCATTATTTTTCCTGATTAATTCATATACAACTGGTCTTCAGCCTGCAGTACTTACATATATGCTTAATGTTGTAATAAACAGTAAGCACGGCGGCGTGACTGAAGCCTCTGAAATCGGATTACCTGTTTCCAACGGTCTTGTACTTCCTTGTGGAGCAAGCGGACGTTGGCATCCATAATAAAAATGGCAGTTCTACTTCGACAAATATGTCGACTAATAGAACTGCCTTTTATATTTTCCAAAAATTATTCAAAAATTCACGATATCCTGGGTACACTCTGGACAGGAAATTGTCATACATATATGTCATAGGAGCTTCACCCGGGAATATAAATATCATTTTGTATAAATAGATACCTATAGTAATTCCAAAGACTATCACAGAAACAGGTACAAATCTTTTAATCTTAGTTCGCTTTATGTAACGATAATATGCCAAATACAAAACATATACTATCCATACATATATACTTGGATTAAAGATAAATGCCCTGACAAACTGTAGTGACAAAATACTGATTGAGGCTCTTGTCATACCACACCCCGGACACGGAAGACCTGTAAAAAGAACCACCGGACACATAGCCCCAAAAAGCATCTTTGTGATATGTATACTAATAAGTAGAATTAGTATTACTATCTTACCTGCCCATATATCTCTGGCCAGCAAACCGAAGGCTGTCTTCAAGGTTTGAAACATTTTCTTCATATCTACTAACGTCCTCTTATTCTGGACACAATTGTAAATCCAAGATAAACAACCAAATTAGCAGCAACTATTGTGGCTCCTGTCGGTGTTTCAAAGCACATTGAAAGAATCATTCCTACAAAGGCGCATACTACTGATGTCACGCCACTACATATTACAACGCCCTTGAAATTGTCTATCAATCGCATAGCTGACAGTGTTGGAAAAACGATAAGTGCGGAAATAAGCAGTGAACCCACCAGCTTCATTCCAAGAACTATTATTAACGCAATGATAATAGCAATGAGCAAATTATATCGCTCTGTCTTCATACCAGATGCTTTGGCAAAGTTCTCATCAAATGTAATAGCAAATATCCTGTTATACATAATCACAAAAGTAATAATAACTACACTTGATAATACCACTGTAAAGATAACATCACCCTTGGTTAAGGTAAGTAGAGACGTTGAACCAAACAGTGTACTACAAACATCACCTGATACATTGGCTGAAGTAGAAAATACATTTATAAGTAAATAACCAAGCGCAAGGGCACTTACTGATGTCATCGCTATGGCCGCATCACCTCTGACCTTGGTATTTCTGCTGGACCTTAATATAAATACTGCTGCCACAATCGTGATAGGAAGCACTATCCATACATTATTGGTGAGATTAAATACAGAAGCTATTGCAATGGCTCCAAATGCCACATGCGATAAACCATCACCAATAAATGAATATCTCTTAAGAACCAGAGTCACTCCAAGTAACGATGCACATAATGCTATCAGAGTCGAAACTATAAGCGCATATCTTACAAACGGAAATGACAGATAATATGACAAATTCGCGAAAAAATTCGAAGTACTAATTAACATCACTACCTCCTAATCCGCCAATCTTTTTAAAGGCACATGTCTCAAGATAGTCATCCTTTTCACCAAAGAACAGCTGGGTTTTACCAATATGCAGAATATGTGAGGCATATGTAATAGCTGCCATCATGTCATGAGATACCATTATGATTGATATTCCTGAGTCATTAAGCTTTCTAACCATACCATAAAACTCAGCAGTAACCTTAGGATCAAGTCCATTAACTGGTTCATCTAATATAAGAAGCTTCTCGGTTGCACAGATGGCTCTTGTTAAAAGGACACGCTGCTGCTGACCACCAGAAAGATTTCTGTAGCATTTACGCCTAAGCTCTGTAATTCCCATTTTCTCCATATTATCAAGAGCTAACTTCTTATCTTCTTTAGTATAAAATATATGTTTTCCAGCCCTGGTTAATGTTCCTGACAAAACTATCTCCTCAACTGTGGCTGGGAAATCTTTTTGAATCACAGTCTGCTGAGGTAAGTATCCTATCTCTGCTCTTGTTATATCATCAAGAGTCAGCTCTCCTGAAAGAGGCTGTATTAGTCCAAGCAGAGTTTTCATAAGCGTACTTTTTCCAGCACCATTTTCTCCAACAATGCAAAGATAATCGCCCTTCTTAACCTGGAAATTAATACCCTCTGATACTACTCCATCCTCATATCCTACTGAAAGATTTTTACAAGTTATATATGCCATAATATTTCCTTAATAATTAACATTACACGTTTTTATATTATACAGATTTTCCCAAAAAAGAAAGTCTTAATTCTTGCAATTAATTTTTGTATATGATAAATATAAATTGTATAGTGCATTTCGGCACGTTCTAATACACGTAATAGTCCCGCGGAATATTACATTTTCACTTATCAATTGAAAAGTGTCACTTTTATGAGAGCAAAAGTACTTTCATCTTTTTTGCTACCCTTTTTAACAATCAGGAGGTGAACTATGTCCAAAATATTATCAGACATACTAGGAGAAACTATGACCAGAGAGGAGGCTCTTGACCAGATATATCAGTCTCCTACCACAAAAGCACTATTTCAGACACTACCACGGCAGTCACAGGAAGATATCATAGCCTTCATAGAAGGCCGGCAATCGATTCCAATGCTTTTTGACCCATTTTTCAACTATGTCATGAGTGGTCCAGACAATATACCATTTGTAACCAAGTTTATATCGGACATCTTAAGCGAAGAACTCTCAATTACTTCCACTCTTCCAAATATCCAGAACGTAGTCGACAAAATAAACTACTATTCCATGAACTTTGAAGCAACCATGGACACCGGACGTAAAGCGGATGTTGAGTTCCACAAAATGAGCGTTGCCCCTTCCAATAAAATGGTGGAATGCCTTGCAGCCAATAATATTATGAAGCAATATAACAGACTAAAAGAAATAAAGGGCTTATATTTTAGGTTCGATTTACTGCGTCCAAGCTATATCATAATATTCACGGAAAAATCGCGGGCTTCCAAGAATAAATATTTCATACCGCATAGCGATAAAGATTATATACAGACAGAATGTAATTTTATTGACAGCGCCAATCGTATTCAGGGGCTAACTAATATCATTATCATTTCACTTGAAGACTATGCAAGATGTCACCAGGTCAGAAAATCGGGTCTGGATGCATGGATGACTTTTATGCAATCTTATTCTGCCAATGATGTTTTGCAGCTTGCCACTGTATTTCCACATTTTGAAGCAATATATAAAAAGGTGTCACATCTTAGATATGACACCCAAAAATTAATTGATATGTATATTGAGGGACAAAAGCTCCGCTATCTTAACGCAACAATCATGTCCACTGTAAGGAGCAATCAGGAAACGCTGGCTCTTCGCAATGCAACATGTGAGCTTAGAGAAGAGAATCGTGAAAAGTCCAAGGAAATAGCCAGACTTAACAAAACCATTAGAAATCTTAAGAAAAAGATATCTAACAAATAGCCTCTACTCAGTAAATGAATTATATAATTCCTCAAGCTGTGGTCGACACTCTAAAAATGCTTCACAAAGAACTGGATCAAAATGAGTTCCACCAGACTCCCTGATAATCTTAAACGCATCATCGTATGATAGAGGTTCCTTGTAAACTCTCTTACTTACTAACGCATCGAAAACATCTGCAAGAGCCATTACTCTTGCTTCAAAAGGAATATTCTCACCGCTTATCCCTTCTGGATATCCTGTTCCATCCCATTTTTCATGATGATAATGAGCAACATTTATGGCAACTCGCTTTAGCTGTACGTCATCAACGTTCTTAAGAATCTGCGAAACTATAACTGCGCCCTTTTCAGCATGCTGCTTCATAATATCATACTCATCATTTTCGAATTTGCCAGGTTTATTAAGAATTCTATCTGGTATAGCGATCTTACCAAAGTCATGGAGTGGCGCTGCCTGAACAATGTCATCAATCATACCTGGTGTAAGCTTAACTGCAAATTCCTTGCTTCGAAGATGTTCTGTGAATATCTTGACGATACTACTTGTTCTGGTGATATGACCGCCTGTGTTACCATCACGATTTTCAACTATACTCGCCATACTGAGGACTATATCCGACTGAATCTTTTGGATCTTATTAGCCTTTTCAGTCACTCTCTGTGCCAGTGTTTCGTTGTACTTCTTTAAAAGAGTTTCATATTCTCTCTTCTTGGTATCATCGTGAAGATAAACACAATGAACCTCATTGTATCTACGCTCATGCATATGAACATGCTCTAGTTCAATATACAAATTACCACTGGTTATATGAGCTTTGTTTATCTTATTACTTCGATTGAACCAGCTATTTATTTGATTGAAGAGAGGGGTATCTATCTCCGATATTTTGCTATCAACTCGAATATCCTTTAGTTCAGGGAACCAGACACTAGCTTCTCCGTCGCACCCAAGATATTTTCCGCTTTTGTCGATAAGTATAAAACCAAATAACTTGCTCTTAATCATAGCCTTGGCAGAAATACCCTCAACATCAAACATAGTAATTCTTATAAGAAGAATGAGCGTAAGTACCTCAGTAATGATAAATGACAAAGGAACTAAAGTATATGCTGTATGTGTCAGTTTTTCTACGGCATACACCCCTACAGTAACAACCTGAGAAAGAAGTAATAATACCATAGTACGATATGATACATTTTTTCTGGTCCTAAATACGTGAATAATAATAAAAGTCGCTACTACTACTGCGCCGCCTACATACAGATAATACAGATTATGAAGCGGGCCATAGGTTTTCTTAATGATTGACATGCCGTTGATATATTCCACATCAACACTCTTGTAGTACCAGTCATACTTTCCAATGGTGCACACCAGACCAAATATAGTCCATCCTATCAGCAGGAAAATAAGCTGAAATCTTCGTCTTATCTTGAACTTACATAGATCCGAGATACACATGTTAATAAAAAACGGAACAAACACTGTGCCTAGATATACTGTCTGAATAGAATCTATTGCTGCCTCAACATTATGGACATAAGCCTGCTTCATGTAACCATAATTGACAATAACAACACTTGCAAAAAATAACACATAAAAAAACGGTATTTTATTACGAAATGCTGTCATTAAAGCAACTAAAAGTAATGATGAAATTATAAATAAAACAACATAAAAGCTACCTACCATAATAGGTTTCCTCCTGTGGTTCTAAACTAATTCTGTAACCTTATAATTCTTAAGCAGTTCCTTAGTTTTCATCAGCACTTGCCAGTAAAAGCTGTCCACCTGGCACAACATACTTTGCCAAAATTTCCGCCAGTTTGCTGACTTCATATATATTATCGTCGCGCTGATTAACTACTATCACATCAAAATATCCATCCTGAAAAGGTATGGTATCCTTCATAATATCGCATAAAAGGATTGGTATACTCGTCACACCATACTTAACTGCGTCTGGTACTCTTTCTATTCCGAGGACAGTCGCATCAGGATGCTGATACTTAACCATAGAAAGGAAATTACCACTACCACAGCCTATCTCCAAAAATCTAAAGGCTGTGTCAGGCAGCTTCGAGAGAATCTCTTTCTCATTCTTAGATACAACTGCATTCATAAGACAGTCATATCCCCACTTTTTCTTAATGTATTCATAATTATGAGAAAGCAGTTCCTGTACGCCTGGCTTATTACCAAAGCTTGCACTTCCCTGATGATAAATAAAGCTGTTATGACACACAACCAGTCTGTAACCAGCCTGTCTGATTCGTAGACTGATGTCATCATCTTCAAAATATCCCAGTCCAAAGCCTTCATCCAGGCCTTCAACTATGTTAATGGCCTCACGCCTGATGAGCATTGCGAAACCACAAAGCCTGCTCTTTTCTTCATATGGGTTAGCCATAGGTACATTAACGCCCTTAGCATAAGTAACGTACTGACTTGGCTGAGAAAATGATACTGGTACATCCTGCTCATTGCCGCAGAAATTGGCTGTGCAGCCCGTTGCGCCCACCTTATCATCCTCGTAAAGTCCCATCCTTAACCAAAATAGTGCATTCCTTGTCATTCTGGTATCATTGTTCAATAGAAATATATCGGTATCAGGAGCGGCATATTTTATACATGCATTACACCCACCTGCAAATCCAAGATTTTCATCACTAAGAAGAACAGTCATTTTTTCTGACTGAGTAGATAACCATTTGGCAACACCATCGGTTGATGCATTATCTACTACAACTATCTCGAAGCTTCCTGGTGCGCAGTGTTCTTCTATGCTCCAAATACACTGCTGTAACAGTTCTTTCTTATTATAAGAAACGATGGCTATTGAAGCTTTCTTAACTGATAACCTGCCAGAATCTTTTAACCTCGTAATCTTATCTTCGCAGCGTTTTATTAATTCGCTGACAGATGATAAGAATGCAGCATTCTCATAGCACAAATATGCCTGATTAATATTAGTGAGAGATAGTATATCCCCCATTTTCTCATACATCTCATCCTCAGGCTGGAAGATTGGACTCTTCTTAGTATTTGAACTTGAAAGCGGATCCATAAGAAGCGCCGAATCGGCATTGTCATCCCATATCTCTATGTATCCACCATTAAACTCTTCCTGAGCTATCTCCAGCATCTTTCTGGCTGACAGCTTGGACTGATATTCCGGATTATTAAACAGATTGTTATGGTCCTCACGTACCTCCTGATTTTTCTCAAAGGATATAGCATGAAAATCCTTTCCGAGCCACTCATAGTCCCTGTCTGTTATTTCATTAGGATTAAAGAACTCGGCTCCAAGTCTAAACGAATGCCACTCTCTAAGCTTATATAAGCCTGGATCAGTGAAGCATACAAAGGTTCCATATGTTTCAAATTCACTAAATGCACTGTCCACTATTCTTCTTGGTGGAATGGCATGAATTATCTTTTCCCAGAAGGTATCTCCTTCTATTAATGAGTTGGACTCTATTTTATCAAGGAGCTGACACATAAGCTTAGTATTAATAAGCATATGCTCCGATATAAACGATTTTTTAATGCACTTACGCATGCCAGGAAGCAGAACCTCAAGAGTTTCAAAATACGCCTCATGGTATTCATACTTAAGATCAAGGTATGGAGCACCTGCTTCACTAAACATATTAATAGGTCTGCATGGAATAGTATCTCCATCCCACACCATGTAGAACTCATCTTTGCAAACCCTTGCATACTGCATTTTAAGGAACTGCTGATAGTACCAGCCTGTTGCTCCACGTGGACATGACTCACCCTGTAGTATCTCGGCAAGATGCTTCTCCATAACCTTATGAACAGTATCAAAAGGAATAAGTGAACTTTCATCCACAAATCCAATACTGCTGCCAAGATCAGCATTCGCTATAAGCTCCTTTATAGGCTCACTGCTCACAAATATAATATTGTCAGTTTGAAGATTATTAACTAGACGTTTATAGTTTCGTTTCTGACGATCAAAATCGTCTGGCTTGATAACTATCAATGTAGAAAATGACTGATTCATACGTACCCCCGATCATTTTTCATCCCATCATTATAATTATATCAAAAATCCACCAAGACAAAAGTGTAACCTACATTTTACAGGCCAATACTCCCAGGCCTCTCCACTTTGGATGAATTTCCTTGTACGCTGTTAATGGACTCTGATTGGTTTTACGACCAATTGCTATCTCTGTAGTAAGAAGTGTAAAACCAAAAGTTATTACTAAAACAAAATAGCAAAGAAGGAATATTCCTCCCCAATTCATTTAACTTCTTTAAATAAAACTTAAAATCTAAATTAAGCACATCATATTGTTCTACTATTTACTAGTTGCCATAAAATGCTCTTCGTTCTTTGTCTTCTTTGAGTTTCTGTATCACTCTATATAAAACATAAACGCCAATAGCCATTCCAAATGACGATGCAATCATTATAAATTTATATGGCGGTATGTTGTGATAATAACTGGATGGTCCAGCCTTTTCCATATCGTAGGAACGCTTAGCCGTGGCACTGTAATGCTCGTGGCCATCAAACTCATCATTGGATTTTAGAAAAAAATCATAATAGATGGTCTTACCACTTCTATCATCCCATGTACAGTCTATGTTGTACCACTCGCCATCAAGCTCAACAAGATTCCATGCATGGGCTCCACCATACTCTACAGTGGCTGGTATACCTAGTTCTTCCATAATCGCATAAAAGCTGAATGCATAACCATTACACGCTGATTTATTAACATACAGTGCGTTAAATGCACTTCCTATTGTATAACTGTATTCATTTGTAGCCACCAAATAATCATGTACTGCCTTTATCTGATCATATCTATCAAGACCACGGAGCTTGTTAGCTATCTGCTTTACCCTAAGCTTTGTTAACACCACTCTATGCCACGCTGGATTCTGAATACGAAGTTCTACATCCATTATGCCCTGGCTGTCATAAGTATAGTGATAATCATAACGAAATAGCTCACAACCAATATAAGTATCCTTATCCATGATTTCTCTAAAAAGCTTATCGAAATCGTAGGACTGCAGGTTCATTGTCGTTTTAAATTTTATAACTGTTTTGTAATGAGATGCGCAGTCATAGACCATATTACTGAACTGCTCTTCACTTGTTATAAGTGCTGGATATGTTGTTCTCTTCATAAAAATACTTCCTATTAATAAGCCTATAATAAGAACAACTATAGAAACGAATATTACAAAACTTCTTGGCAGACCCTGATTATACATAAAAACTCCCGCTATTTTTACACTTCTTTTCCATACTACTCTTTTTACACCATTCTATGCAATATTAATTCGTAGTTTATTTCGCCAGTTCATGAACTGACCTCAAAATAAATGTTAATGATGAATTTTACATAAAAAGAGCCATGCATATTCGCATAGCTCTTTATCTTATTTACCCCTGAGGTAAACTACATGTTATTATGATTTACTCGATTCTCTCTATCAACGATTTTCTAATTAAGAACCAGTTTTTTTCGGTCTTCATCGCAAGAAGTATATCTTCATATGCCTTCGCAGCCTGTTCCATTTCGTCAGATGTAAGTCGCTTATCAGCGTACACTATCTCTTCTCTGATTTCTAAAAATTCTTTTACCGACATTGGTATTAAACATTTTTCTTCGTCATTTTCATTAGTAAAATTAATCTTATCAATCAGTTCTTCCAGTGTTTCTCCAGACTCGTGGCTGTATCCAAGAACGCTTAATATATGGAGTATTCGATGATAGATAACTTTATGTTTCTTATCATTTTCCAGCTTTCCATACCAGTACCTAACACTCACTCTGTCTATAAGTCCTATCAGTATCAGGATAAAAATGGCACTAATAGCACCTATTATAACCGGTCTCCAATTAGTCGGCTTGTCCACGCTTAGCTCTTCTTCCTCTTTAGTACTATCTCCGGTCCCCTTAACACTTTCATCAATTATAACGGCGTGATTAGAGGAAACTGATGTAATAGTTCCATCATCGATATCCCAACCTGTAGAGACTTTGAAACCTGGCGTAGGTTCATAACTTATCCATCCAAATCCATCAATATATACCTCTGGCCACGCATGAGCCATATCTGATGTGACTGCTGTAATACTTAAGTTGGCTTTCTTGACGTAATAACCCTCCACATATCTTGCAGGTATTCCCTCTGCTCTTGCAAGCAAGACAAATGCAGTTGCAAAGTAACTACAATATCCAGCACGTTTTTCAAGAATAAAGTAATCCAAATATTCTGATGCAGTATCTATATCTTCTGGCAACGCACCTGGCGTAAGCGTATACTTGAAGTCCGAGAATATCTCCTCAATACGCTCGAGTTTCTCTATATCAGTTTCTGCGCCATCTAGTACCTCATCCATATATGCCCTAAGTTCATCGGACAGCTGTATATCCTCTGTGTATGTCTGATATATTCTGTCTCTATACTGAAGATAGCTTTCATATGACTTATCACAGTCATACAATGAAAAATACTTACTTTCTACAGAACTCCATACATCGCTATCAATCACAGATGCACTCTCTAATAAATCTTTAAACTTAGGATTCGTTCTGTTAAGTGAATAATATACCATAGTATACTTAGTACCATATCCACGTTTCTTATCAAAATAGAAGTTGTCGCCCAGGTGAACTATAGACATCTCATCAACATGATCAGAACCAAGTCTGGCCTTGGCTGGTAAAAACAGAAATCTGGTATTGAACATATCAAAGTGGAAATTCACCGTAATATCATGCATATACCTGCTGGTAAAATCACTATCGTATTTACATATAGCGCCTAAGGTCTCCATGGTATCCATAAGATATTCATTGGAAGCCTCTGTATAATTGATCTGCCAAGTATCTCTCACAAATGTATCGTAAATGATTCCACGAAGATACAACGGTGAGTCCATTCTTCTTTCAGCAGTAAGCTCCATTATCTTACGATACTCGTTATCCACGCTACCCGCCAAACGGTTATTTTCATCAAAGCCTATGTAATCGTTCCAATACTCGTCATCACCCTTCTGAAGGAGACTGAAGCGCCCTTTTAAACTCTCGGTCGCACTGTTCCACAATTTGGCAGCAAGCTCCCAATCATATGGTCTTCTAGGTGAGTTGCTTAATCCTATAATCAGGCATGGGATGATGATAAATGGGCTAAGATATACAATATGAGACTTCATATCGGTATATCCCTTCTTATTCCATCTTGCCTGTAATTCGATTACCACTACTACGATTAATAGGAAAAATGATAAAGCTACTACAACTTTGTTCATCTTGCTTCCAAGTGGCATTGAATATATCATATATCCAATCAGCACTACAGCCAGCAGTCTTGTGGACCATCTGTTTAGTGACGAAAGCTTGGCTATAAGTAATCCGCATATTGCTATTAAAGCACTCCATAGTATCCACTGAAGTTCAATTAATAACTGGCCTCTACTACTCTCTTCGGCTAGCATAATAAGTCCAGCATACGCTATCACAGGTATCAGGAATATAAGACCTCTGGCCTTACTCTTTATATGTCCAGCTATAGCATACAAGGCTGTAATCACAAAGAGCACTAAACAAACTAGTACCCCCTTGTCTTCGCCTCCAATATTATTCATGGAGATTATCGCTATAATGATAGCAACTGGAATTGCTATTATCAGATCATACAGATATCCTACCATCACAGCACCTCCGCAAGATCCGACTCGCCATTCATATGAATCAGATTTTCTTGATTATTCTGTATATACAAAGACTCTTCATCATCGTCATTATTAACGAGACATATCTGAACATATACATTATTAGTTCTAAGAGTCTTACACAGTCTGGTCACATCATCTGACAGCCTCTTGGTGATGAAGAATACCATCTTGCACTCATACAGTCCACTTTCTGTTGTCAAGATGTCAAACATATTTTTTCCACCTGGCTGAAGTTTTGTAAAACTAACACTGGATATGGCTTCGTAATAATCATCAAAGTCCTGTAACCTGTTAACATTAACTCTTCTGACATCCTCATTGCCTACAAAAGTGGCTACAGGTGTCTGCTTGTCTGCAAAATAAAGTGATATTGCAATCGCTGCTTCAAGCATCTTGTTCTCGATTGGAAGATATTCCTTCTGATCATCACTATATCGTCTGGAATCAATGATAATACCTATGCCCTGTTTCTCTTCATCAATCTGCTTACGAACCATAAGCTTGCCCACATGAGAAGACACCTTCCAGTTTATCTGTCTGATATCATCACCTGACATATAATCTCGAACTAAAACATCTGGAAAAACATTCTGATTATTATTGTTCTGTAATACGCTGACCTGGTCTAAGCTCTTAATACCATCTAAGTGAACCACCTGAGGCATTACATCTACTCTCATAGTCTCAGGATTATGATAAGAAAATCTAAATAATCTAAAAAAATCCTGAACCTCTACAGTCTTTATTCCCACCTCATAGTTGCCTCGGTATTTACATACGAGCTTGGTGTCCAGATTAACGCCATGCCCTGGAATAAGTTCATACTCAGACTCATCATCCAGTCCTTCAATGGATGAAAATGACGTAAAAAATTTTACTCTAATACCTGCAAATGCAAAAAAGAACTCATCCATTAGTCTAAAGTGAAATGGAACAGCCTCTCCTACCACTGGTCTGACTACATCCTTGCTTTGATATATCTTGAAGCAAAAATAAACACAAAACAAATAGATGACAGATATTACAGGCACCATAACCATTAGCGCCAAGAAGCCATAGCTTATAGGACCACCATACATAGTGATTCCTACAAGCGACAATATAAATAATATAATCCATACTATTCTACTAATAAGCATTTATTCTGTTGGCACCTTTACTGTAATGATTAAGTTACGAAGAATTAAATCTATATCTTCCTTCTGTATTCTCGCTTCTGATGTAAGCACAAGTCTATGATGCAATACATTGATAAACACATCTTTCACATCATCTGGTTTCAGATAATCGCGTCCGTTAAGAAAAGCTCTTGCCTGAGATGCTCTTATAAGACTCAGGAACGCTCTCGGACTTGCGCCCAGTACCAGTCTGGACTCGTTTCTAGTTTTCTCTATGATTTCTCTGATATATGCAAGAACAGCATCTGTTATTTTTACTGCTGCCACTTTCTCTCTAGCCTCTAAGATGTCCTCCGCCTTACACACGCTGGATATTGCCTCTGACATCTTGCCCTGTACAAAGTTACGTGCAAGTCGAAGTTCTTCCTCTTCTGATGGATATCCCACTGAAAGTCTCATCATAAATCTATCCATCTGAGCTTCTGGAAGTGGATATGTACCTAAAAATTCAACTGGATTCTGTGTGGCTATAACCATAAATGGCTTAGGTAATTTATGAACCTGACCATCTATTGTAACCTGCCCCTCTTCCATGGCTTCAAGTAAGCTAGCCTGAGTCTTTGGAGATGTTCTGTTGATTTCATCTGCCAATATTATCTGGTGCATAATATCACCTTCATGATATTCGAATTCTCCAGTTTTCATATTATATACACTTGTACCAACTACATCTCCAGGTAATGTATCAGGAGTGAACTGTATACGACCAAAATCACATGAAACCGCACCTGCCAGTGTTCTTGCTAATGTTGTCTTACCTACACCTGGTACATCCTCTAAAAGAATATGGCCCCCAGCCAAAAGACATACAAGTACGTCATCTACTACAGCTTCCTTGCCCACAAAATATTCCTGCATCTTTGCTTTTAATTGATCTATCACTGCTCTTTCTCCTTATACAATATTTGTATTACTTTTCTCATTATAATTAGATTGTCAAAGTACTGTAAACAGGATAAACTCTAGCAATTATCGGGGAATATTACATTTATCGTCTCCGCGACTAAGCACTTTATCCAAGTGTTCTATCAATTTCTTCGCTATAACTCGTATCATTCATATCTCTAGCCTCAAGGGCTTTAGCCGTCTTTTTCTTAAGAGAAACTTTTGCCACAGCACCATCTATATCATTAATTGCTCTTGTTACTGCATTTGCGCAATTCACGCAGTGCATTCCTTCTATACGGAAAGCATATTTGCAAACTACTTTTCCTTCCAATTTCTTCTTTTTAGGTTTGGAACTCCCCCCACCACAGCAAGCACCTTCACCTTTAAAATGCTTAACCGTTTCCTTCATCCCAAACACTACTGCAATAAGCAGTATGATTACGATAATTACATTTGACATTTCAATCACTCCTGCAAGTATCCGCTTTCTATCGTTAGTTATATCTAACCTTAGCATTTAATATAAGTCACTCACATAAAATGAGTGACTTATCTTTTATTTGCAATGACAGGATGACGTCCCCGAATAAGGACATCCTATGCACTTATTACCCTTCTTTTTCTCTTTCCAGATATAGAAAGAAGCAGTGCCAACAACTGCTACCAATATTGCGATAATAATAATGTTAATCATTCATACCCTCCTTTTTGAACCTAGGGGACGGGGTTACTGGCTCATTTTTTTTAATGAACCAGTAACCCCGCCCCCATAGATCACTATGCCTTGTTCAATGCATAGTTACTCTCAAGTCCTCTATTAGCCTTTACAATAAGGCCTACGATAATAGCTGCAAAAATGATTACAGCTATAAGTCCACCTACGAATCCTGCACCAAGACTTCCTGTTGTAATAAGTGTTCCAATCTGGTATACAAGGAAGCCTACTGTAAAACCTGTTGCAAGCTGTAAGCATATTGCACCAGCTAACCACTTACCACTCTTAAGCTCTGAGTTAAGCGCTCCGATAGCCGCAAAACAAGGTGGTGTGTAAAGGTTAAACATAAGATAAGCAAGTGCAGCTACCTTAGTAAGTCCCATAACCATCGCTACTTCATTTCCTCCAGCAACAAGTTCAAGTTCCTCTGTGTCAATAAAGTTTGTAATCGCATAACATACTGCAAGTGTTCCTACTACATTTTCCTTGGCAATAAATCCTGTAATAGCTGCAGCTGCTAACTGCCATGCAGCAAATCCAACTACTGGCACTAAAAGGTAAGCGAAAGGAGTTGCAATAGTTGCTAATATTGATGTATTTTCCATTCCCTCTTCTACAACCTGGAAATGTGTATCAAATGACTGCATAATCTGAACTACTGTATTACATACCAAAATGATTGTTCCTGCCTTGATGATATAAGCCTTACCACGTTCTAACATTGAACCAAACGCAAACTTAAGACTTGGTACTTTATATTCTGGAAGTTCAATAATGAAAAATGACTTTCTATATTTCATTCCGTTGATTGCCTTTACAAGTAATGCACCAAGAAGAATAAGTACAATACCTACAAAATACATAAGTGGACCAACCCATGCTGCGTCAGAGAAAAACGCACCTGCAAAAAGTGCTATAACAGGAAGCTTTGCACCACATGGCATATATGTTGCAAGCATTGCAGAAGTTCTACGCTCACGCTCGTTTCTGATTGTTCGACAAGACATAATAGCTGGGATACCACAACCAGTACCAATAACCATAGGAATAACTGTCTTTCCTGAAAGACCTACTCTTTTAAAGATTGGATCAAGCACTACAGTTGCTCTTGACATGTATCCACAGTCTTCCAAAAGTGCGATGAGGAAATACATAACCATAACAAGTGGAAGGAAACCAACTACTGCACCAACGCCACCAATAATACCATCTACAAGTAACGCATAGAGTAATGGATTAGCGTCGGACATCTTCTCACCTACCCATTCCTGGAAGGTTTCAATCCAGCCAACTAACCAATCTGCAATCCAGGTTCCAAGTGTAGACTGAGAAATATAAAATACAAGGAACATAATTCCTGCGAAAATAATAAGACCTGATACTGGGTGAGTAAGCACTGCGTCAATCTTATCTCCAGCATTTTTCTCTTTTGTAAGAACTTTTCTAGTTTCTACTTCCTTAACAATTCCATTTACAAATTCGAATCTCTTTCTATCAGCCCTTTCAACTTCTACCTTATCATGAAGATCAATGTCACCCTGAGAATATGTTGCCTTCTGATTGCTACCGGCAATCTCTACAGCCTTTGTAACTACATCTTTTAAGCCATTTGATGATGTGGATATAGTTTCAACTACTGGGCAACCGAGCTTCTCTGACAACTTAGTCACATCAATCTTAGTACCCTTCTTCTCATTAACATCACTCTTATTAAGAGCAACAACAACTGGAATACCAAGCTCAAGAAGCTGAGTAGTAAAGAATAAACTTCTGCTAAGGTTAGTAGCATCCACGATATTGATAATTACATCTGGATTCTCATTTTTCACATAGCTACTTGTGATACTTTCTTCAGAAGTAAATGGTGACATGGAATATGCGCCTGGAAGGTCTACAGCAATTACTTCCTTGCTACCATCATAATATGTCTTCTTAATACCGCTTTCCTTTCTGTCAACTGTAACTCCTGCCCAGTTTCCAATCTTCTCATTTCGACCAGTTAATGCATTATACATTGTGGTCTTTCCACTGTTTGGATTTCCCGTAAGTGCGATTCTCATTTTTTTAATTCTCCTTGTTTAAATTTATACAAGTTAGCTTTAACTAACCTTTTGTGTAAAAAAAATAGTTTCAAATAAACATTCTCTATTTTCTTACTCTTATATTTCTACTAAAACAGTCATCACAGCACCTCTAAAAATTCTATCATTATATTTTTATAGCCTTTGCCAGATCTTCATCTATGTTATACCTGGCATCTTTTATGGATAAAACATATCCACCTCTTTTCCTAGAAACAACTGTAACTGTCTCTCCGCTGTAGCATCCGAGGGAAAATAAAAAACTTATTAAATCGTCATCATCTGCTATTATGTCTTTTACAATACAATCCTGACCAATTATTGCCTCTGTTAAATTCATTTCACGCGCCTTTCGTTTTATACGTGTTAGTCTATTCTAATTGTGTTAGCGTTCTCTAACTATCGTTAGTTTAGTATTCCTAACTCAGTTTGTCAATACTAATTCAAAGTTTTAGTTTGTCATATCAAACCAAAACTGTTATATTAATTAAGAGTAGCAAATCTACTCTTAATTAAACAACTACCATCTATACTTAAAGGAGGAAAATCCAATGAGTTATATAAAACATAAATCTGAAGAATCTATGGAAGATTATTTAGAAACAATTCTCATACTTAGCAGGAAGAAGGGTAAAGTACGTTCAATCGATGTTGTCGGAGAACTAGGTTATACAAAGGCAAGCGTAAGCGTTGCAATGAAAGGACTTCGTGAAAAAAATCTTATTACTATGGACGAAGTTGGCTATATTGAACTAACAGGTACTGGACGCGAAAAAGCTGAAAAAGTATTAGAACGACATACATTATTGGCTGAGTGTTTGATTAAAATAGGGGTTAGCGAAAAAGTCGCTATGGAAGACGCTTGTAGAATAGAGCATGATATAAGTGAAGAGACTTTTGAAGCACTAAAAAAACATTGTCTAAAATAAGCTAATCTAAAATATGCAAAAGGCTGAGCTAAAGCTCAGCCCAAAAATATAAGAATTGTACATGCAATAACCACTATTGATACGCCTTTTAATTTTCTTTTAATTTTACTAATAAAAATATCCATCTCTCTTACCTCACTACGCACTAACTAACATATCAACAAATTTTCTGCCAGCTCCATAAACAGAAATATACACGTCTCTACATCGTTTATATTTGCAAAACAAACATTTTGCTGTCTCTTCGTCTCCATATACTTTCCAATCACCGTATACGATGCAATTTTGACCTTCGTTTTCTATAAACGCTTTTACATCTGATAAAGGATATCCCAACAGCAAGCCTATTTCATGAGGAAAACCTTTTCTCGTTTTTAATCGTATTTTCAAAACGCTCATATAATTATCTATATCGCATTTAACAGGATAACCATACTCAGCTAATAACATTTTTACCTCTGAATCTTGTAGTCTTTTTTGTAAATGAGATTTTCTATATACATAGATTAAATAGAAATCTCCAGCATTCTTAAGAAGTTCAATGTATATTCCTTTAGGATTCATAAGAGAATTGAAATGCCTTATTGTCATTTGACACTCTACATCATTAGTAAATTTAAAACTATACAAATTAGCAATTTTAATACTAGCCAATGTAGGTGCTGCGTGATATATTAAACTTTCTTCAAAACTCATACCTTATAACTCCACTAATTGTTTCCTGATTTTCCTGCATCGTTCTACATCATTTCTTTTTCACTGCAGGACACGATAATGTCCTGCAGTGCGCACCAAAAGAAACATCACATGATCTTTCAGTTAGTTATCACTAACTAAATATAGGTTAGTTTGTTCTAACCGTTTTGTCAATACTTATTTTCAAAACAGTCAATATACTTCGGCAATTTTTCATTATTTTGCCAAAAGATATGTTTTATGGAAATTTAAAAAGGTTATGCCAAATGGCACAACCTTTACATATAGCCTCGCCAGTAGCAAGGTCTATCTCTTATCGTCTCCACTTAAGGTAGGACTCACCTTACATACCATTTCTCCCACAATAGCACTTCTTTAAATTTAGATTCTTCTTTTTCTATTCAGGCCTTGTAAGAATTTCCATAAATCTCATCATTATTTTCTCATCCATTTTATCTATAAGAGATTCATTTTTTTTATAAACTCCTCTTACACTGGATAAATATACTAACTCACCATACGCTTTATCACCATTATTTTTAGCCAACACTGCTATTATCCTTTTCTCCGCTTTAGCATTTGTTGAATTCTTTGCACGCCTGAGACTTCTTGCTTTATGAATATCAGATACAAAACCAACACAAATATCATTTGCAATATCCTTTATAGCTAATGGAAACATATATGTATTTGTATCTAATGCTTCGAGCAACAATGTTTTTTGATCATCTTTATATAATAACTCATGAATATTCTGAATTATTTTTCCCTTTTTCTTTAAAGTAGACCAATCATATTTTTGATTTGTATCAATATTGCCCTTGTCTATTTTTCCATTTACACAGTATTCAAAAAAAACATCATCATCGAGATTGCTATATACCCCCGTTAGATGTTTATAATCCCCTTTAAAAAATCTGACTTCATATTCAGCACCATCCTCACAAACAATTAGAAAAACCTTATTTATTAATAGTTTCTTGTAATTTCTTGCACCTGCTATTATTTGCTTTCTGATTATCTCTTTATGTCCATCTGTTAATATTTCTGATGTTTTTCCCAAAGATTCCTCTTTCTTAAAATAAAATAGGAGACGCATCTCTACGCCTCCTGATTTTGCAGTTTCATGTTGGTTGTCAACCGCATACACCCTATAGGTGTATAATTACGGACTCGGAATTTTTAAGACTTCCGATTGTCTATAGCATCCTGCCTGCTACAAGCCACGCACAACCTATAGATGTGCAATACCGGACTTGGACTTTTAAAGACTTCCAATTGTCTACAACTTAAAATGCTGCACATTAAGGACATTACTATCCCTGATAAAATTATATGAAAAATATCTGCTTTCTGTCAATAAAAATCTATTAACAGTTCAAATACGCATATTCTTTAATGTTCATCTCTTTTTGACAATTCAACAGTTAATGGAGACCTGTATATTGTTGTATACCCTATATTTTCATTTTTCAAGACTTTATAATTACTCTTGATTAATCATATTCAACCTTGCTTTTCTTTCAATCTGTCGATCTATTGTCTTTCTATGAATACTTTCGATATCTGCAAGTATTCCAGACTTAATTAATTTCCCTAGGTTGATCGGTATATATTTGCAAATGTTAGCCGCCAGATTAATATGCTTGCAATCTTCTCTATAAGACTCCATATTGCTATGATCATGCCCATGTATATTAAGACACCAGCTAAGCCCATATATAGGCTCATGCGATAACAATATCTTATCTGCAATAATTAATGGTCCCGTATAAATCTCGTCAAAAAAATCCTTATAAGCTCCTCTAGTATCATGGTTCCCAAGAATTAGAACTTTCTTTTTCGCTTTAATCATAGGAATATACCTTGGATTTCCCACATCACCTAGACATATAAATGTATCATTCTTACAGACTATTGAATTAATTATCGCAACCTGTTCAGCAGTAGTAATCCAACCAGCATCCATCAATTTATTGTCTTCATCATCAAAATGTAAGTCAGATAGTATAAATACTGAACCACCTTCTGACCAGTGTCTAAAAGGCTCATATAATGTTGGTATCATATAAATCCTCCTATTGTGTTTACACATAGTTTTCACTTTAAAGCTGACCTTGCACTTATATTTCAGTTATGTAATACTATAACCGTCGGATAAACACATCCAATATCTCTATAGTGGAGGTCAACATGAATTTCTGCCCAGATAGATTAATCAAAATACGAACTGAATTAGGTATAACCAAGTCTGAAGCTGCCAGACTGCTAAACATGTCTGCTATGGGATACGGCCGATATGAGAATGGTGATAGAACGCCTTCATATCAAACCATCTCTTTTATTGCACAGAAATTCGGTACAAGTGTTGAATATCTCTGTGGTGAAACGAGTAAAAAATCATGTGTAGACTATCTTGTCACTTCAGATTCTCCTGAATTACATTTCATTGTTGAGACACTTCAAAATGAAAGTAAAGACAATCTTGACCTCGTTGTTGAGTATATAAAAAAATTACACTCGTAGTTTTAAATCCTTAAACATTGAATCAGCAGTCATTCCATTTATATTATAGAAGTCATCCCTTGCTCTACTAACCATTGGTTAATGTAAAATTATCATAACCAATGGTTAATGTCAATGTATTTCCAAAAATAAGCCCCTATTTCTGAACACTCTCAATGAGTCGAGCTATCCTCTTGCAGCACGCTACGCATACTGCAAGCCGTCTATATTCGTCGAATATAGACGGATAACTACAAATAAAAAACCCCGAAGACAAGTATACTTGCCTCGGGGTTATATTATTTGTAGTTAGTCTATGCTAGACTCAGAATTACTCAACGATTGTAGCAACTCTACCAGAATGTATT
>DCHQ01000052.1 GCA_002314855.1 Lachnospiraceae bacterium UBA1748 | reverse complement strand
GCTTCAGCTTCTGTAAATCCCATTATTAATGTATCAATATCATTTTTTAGAGCAGCATTCTTTAATAAGTCAGCAAATTCCTGGCTGGCCTTACGTAGTCTGTTATCATTTAAATCAGTAGATACAATGATTCTGCTTGGATATAAATTATCATATAAAGCCTTGGATTCCCTTAGAAATTCTGGAGAGAAAATGATGTTATTGGTTTTATATTTCTTTCGAACTGATTCAGTGTAGCCGACAGGTATGGTACTTTTGATAACCATAATTGCATCAGGGTTTGTGTCAAGGACTAGCTCGATAACAGCCTCAACAGCAGAAGTATCAAAGTAGTTAAGCTTACTGTCGTAATTAGTAGGAGTGGCAATTATTATATAATCAGCTTTTTTGTAAGCGTCCTTAGCATTTGTGGTTGCAGTAAGATTAAGTGATTTATTAGCAAGATAGTCTTCAATATAATCATCCTGAATAGGAGATTTTTTGTTATTGATCATATCAACACGCTCTGGAACAATATCTACTGCAGTAACGTTATTATTGCCGGCAAGTAATACGGCAAGAGATAATCCTACATATCCAGTACCTGCAACAGCGATGTTTTTGGACTGGATACTTACTGGAGACATAGATTCTTCATTAATATAGAAGTCTGTTGGTTCTAAACCAAGAACCTCTGATAAAGATTCTAGTTGAGGAATGGATGGATAGTAGTCGAGACTCTCGAGACGACCAATCATTGTTCTGTTTATACCTGTCATGCTAGCTAGCTCTTGCTGAGAGAGCTTCATGGCTTTTCTCTTATTAATAATTGTGTTAGATAATAGTTCTAATGATAATTTTTTCATAATAATATGACCTTATAAAATGATGTTGATTGCGTTTGCAATTTTAAACGACAGAAAATAGCACTATGATTTGCAATAAGCACAAAATTGCTATTCATAATTGTATCGTATCACTGGTATGCTTTTTTTTCAAGACAATTAATATATAAATTGGATTACATAAATATAATTTTGTGTAAAATATACATAAAATTTTCCCATAAATATTGGTATACTTTGTCGTGCCATATTATGTAAAAGTTAATAATCCAGAGCATTAGTCTTGTATGGCGCTCTGGAGGGAGAAGAAGAGAGGAAATTAAGGCAATGAAGAAGAATGTGATTAAAATGCTTTTAGTTGCAGCATCAGTCCTTGCATTATCAGGTTGTGGAATGGCTAAGGCTCCTACACTTGATGAGCTTAAGGAAGGATATGCATCAAAGCCAGCATCAAATCTTGAAGCAACAGTTAATTTAACAGCAGAAGGTGAGTTCGAACTTACAGATGTTTCTGATGAAGTACAGGAATTACTTGATATGCTTGAGTCTCAGATGGACATCGATCTTAATGACGGTGCTTCAGCTAAGCTTGAAATCGAGATGAAGCTTGATGGAAACAACAGCGAAGAAGCATCTCGTATGGAAGGTGAGATGAATGTTGATTTCGAGTGTAGCATTGATATGATTGAGGATGCTTTCTTAGAGGGAATCGGTGATGATGATACAATCGAGTATGGTACATATATCGATAAGGAAGAAGGCGTTAAGTACAATCTTAAGCAGGATGGTACATGGGTATCATCTGATTATGATGAAGATGATGATGACGATGAAGAGGACATCACAGATGGTCTTGGTAAGCTTGTAGACGTATTTGTAGCTCACAATGATGGTGTTGATGAAAAGGATGCCATCAAAGTAGTTGCAGAAGACGGTGAGTATGTTGTTAAGTATGATTTCACACTTGACAATGATTATATCAGCAATATGAGCAAGGCTGAGAAGAAGGAACTTAACAGCATTATTGATCTTGCAGATGTTGATTTTGATATTGATGATATCGAAGCTTTCTATGAGGAGTATGGTGAGTATGCTGAAATCGCTTTCCCACTTTCTCTTGAGCTTAGATTTGTTGACAACGGTGAGAAGAAGGATAATAGAGAGTTCTATATCTCAGGATTCTCATTCTCAATGGAAGGTAACGTAAGTGTTGATCTTTCAGCTGATGAAGTTACTGATATCGTTACTGAGTTCGCTGGTGATCCAGGTGCTGAACTTTGTGGTGTAGAAGCAGAGGCTTCAGTTAAGATTGAGATTTCAGGAACAATTGGTTACGATGGAGACGAGGAAGTATCTATTCCTAAGGATGTAACTAAGAATGCAGTTCCAGAAGATGAGTATGAAGGTGACGTGGCTAGTATTGATGATTCAGTTGGCGAAATTGATGTTGACGATTTAACAGTAGAGGATCCTGATGATGATCCTGTTGTTGCTGAAGTTCCTGCAACAACTACAGCTTCAACTGATGGCCTTTATACACTTGTTGATTATGAAGGTATGGACATTTATACATTCGCAGTTCCTGAAGGTTGGGAGTTTGCATATGATGATGTAGATGCAGAGGATACATATTACATGCTTAATAGTGAGGCTAATAGCTTAATGACTATTAAGTGCTCTGTACCAAGTGATATCTTACCATATTTTGATGACAGCTATGAGATGGATGATGATTCTTCAGTTGAGTATGTTGGTATTGTTAAGACTCCTCACAACTCATATGGTTATGATGTATTCTACAATTCAACATGGGATGAGTATACTGCAGTTCTTTACGGAGATGAGTTTACATCAATGGTTATCGTAGTTGAGAATGGTGTAAAGCCAGAGTTCGAGTCATCAGATGATTTCGAAGATTTTCTTAAGGCTAACTTCTAATTAATAGTTAGAGATTTATATTAGGTATTATTTAAACCCCTCTGAGTTCTCTCGGAGGGGTTTTATATTGCTTAATAATGGAAGATTAACAAAAATTAATGACAAAATAAAAGGCTCTATCTTACGATAGAGCCTTGATTATTATTATATTTTCTTACTTCTTAAGCTTTCTCAAGAGCAAGTGTTCTTGTTGTAAGGTCACATACCTCAGCTGGTCCGTAGTACTGGATAGCACCTGGGAATGTGAATGCTGTTTCAACTGCCCATGTATCTCTGTGAGCTGCGAAATACTGGAATGGCTTACCATCAAGCTCTACAAGAGCCTTACGGATAACTGGCTTATCCTCACCATTTCTTCTTTCCATGTTCATCATCTTTGTGATAGGCATACCACCTGCAACCCA
>DCHQ01000047.1:13925-16494 GCA_002314855.1 Lachnospiraceae bacterium UBA1748 | reverse complement strand
GCGCTATCATCATTTTCAATTCTTTTAAATTGTTTACTAATATTATCTACTTTTATCATTTATCTATATTTACATTATTAATTATCTAATTATAGGTCTCATTATTTGTATTACTCTCAGAAACAGTTTTCTTTCTACTTCGCCGTTTCTTATTTTTAGGCGGATTAATTATAAGCTCAGGATCTTCATCACCAAACTTTGCCTTATATAAATCAGGTCTGCGTTCATAGGTTCGCATAACTGACTGAGCAAATCGCCATTTTTCAATATTGGCATGATGACCAGACATAAGTACATCAGGCACTCTCTTACCCATCCATTCCTCAGGTCTGCTGTACTGTGGATATTCTAATAATCCATCTGAAAAGCTCTCTGTCTCATATGAGACCTCATTGTTAAGAACCCCATCGACCAAACGTGATATGGCATCCATCATAACAAGAGCTGCCAGTTCACCTCCTGTAAGCACATAATCACCTATCGATATTGTATCGGTAACTATTTCCTCAAGTACACGTTCATCAATACCTTCATAATGACCGCATAAAAAGATTAAATCATCTTCTTTTGCTAGCTCCGAAGCCATAGCTTGATTAAATACTTTTCCCTGTGGGCTTACATATATTACGCGTGGCTTTTTTTCTGAAGAATTTCTTTTATTAATCTTCTCTTCAATACTTTTATAGCAGTCGTAAACAGGCTGAGCCTGCATGAGCATACCAGCCCCACCGCCATAAGTATAGTCATCCACCTTATTATGCTTATTAGTTGTATAATCTCGTATGTTTACCGCATCCAAAGATATACGTCCACTCTCCATGGCTCGTCCTGTAATACTGGTCGACATGGCATTCTCTATCATCTCTGGAAAAAGCGTCATTACATGATAATTCATATAATTATAATCCCTCTAAAATATGTACTTTAACAATCCCCCCTGCCACATCTACATCAAGTATACACTGTTTAATGGCTGGAAGAAGTACTTTGGAACCATCATCTTTAGTTATCTCATATACATCATTGGCTCCTGTCTCATACACTTCTGATAATATACCAACTTTATTATTATCTTCATCAACGCAATTAAGTCCGATTAAATCAGATATATAATACTCATCTCTTCGAAGTTTTACTGCATTATCCCTTGTTATAAATAACTCGCACTTACGAAGTCTTTCAACAGCATCCCTATCCTCGAACTCCTGAAACTTCATGATCATAAGATTTTTTTGAGGTCTTGCCCCTAATGGGTGAAGTGGAATCAGCTCACCTTTTTGCTCCATATAAACAACCTTAAGCCTTCCCATTCTTCCAGGCTCATCTGTTGTTGGAAATACCTTTACTTCGCCGCGCACTCCATGAGGCTCTGTAATAACACCTATACGAAACATATCATCTTTATTCAATATTTCTGACACTATGTAATCTCCTTAGCTGATTTATTCATATAACACGTCACTAGTATAATACCACACAATGGTATATACATAAATAAAAAAGGGACACTTGATTATCAAGTGTCCCAGAATATTTACTCGACGATTTCTACGTCAACATAAAGGTCTTCCTTCATAGATGCAGCCTTTACAACTGAACGGATAGCCTTAGCTATACGTCCCTGCTTACCAATTACTTTTCCCATATCGGATGGAGCAACCTTAAGTTCTATCGTCGTACGCTTACCGTTAACCTTCTCAGTAACTACTACTTCATCAGGCTTTTCAACGAGCGCTTTAGCAATAACTTCAACCAAATCTCTCATGCGCTACCTCCAATTGTCAAGCAAAATAACACGCAATAATTATTTCTCTACGCCTGCGAGCTTAAGAATCTTGCTTACAACTTCTGTAGGCTGAGCACCGTTAGCAAGCCACTTCTGTGCCTTCTCAACATCTACCTTGTATGTGCTTGGATCTGTATTAGGATTGTATGTACCGATCTCCTCGATGCACTTGCCATCTCTAGCGTTTCTAGAATCAGCAACTACGATTCTGTAGATAGGCTCTCTCTTCTTACCCATTCTTGTAAGTCTCATCTTTACCATTGTTTTTTTCCTCCAAAAAATCTTTTATATAAATATTTATTAGAAACCCATTAACTAAAATGGAAATCTCATACCACGTTTACCAAAGCCCTTCATAAGTCCTGGCATCTGCTTCATCATCTTCTGGCTCTGCTCGAACTGCTTGATGAATCTGTTAACTACTGCTATATCAACACCTGCACCCTTGGCAATCCTGTGCTTACGACTAGGATTAAGAAGCTTAGGATTTTCTCTTTCTTCCTTGGTCATTGAATGTACAATTGCTTCTGTCTGCTTCATCTGCTTTTCAGCACCGTCAGCCTCAGCATCGCTTATCTTGTTCATACCAGGTAACATGCCCATAATACTTGCAAGTCCACCCATATTACGCATCTGCTTCATTGATTCCAGGTAATCATTGAAATCGAACTTACCCTTCTTCATACGAGACATCATATCTCGCTCTTTATCAGCATCGATGCTAACATTTTCCTGAGCTTTCTCAATAAGGGTTAGAACATCTCCCATACCAAGAATTCTGTT
>DCHQ01000047.1:0-13860 GCA_002314855.1 Lachnospiraceae bacterium UBA1748 | reverse complement strand
ACATAAAGTATTGGCTTGCCTGTTACTGCTTTAACTGAAAGAGCAGCACCACCACGGGTATCACCATCCATCTTAGTAAGAACTACACCTGTAACACCGATTTTATCGTCGAATTCCTTGGCTACATTAACTGCATCCTGACCTGTCATTGCATCGACAACGAGAAGTGTCTGATGAACATCTACATTCTCTTTAATCTTGATAAGCTCAGTCATCATATCTTCATCAATGTGAAGACGACCAGCTGTATCCAGGATTACAACGTTCTCATTGTTCTTCTCAGCATGCTCAATAGCAGCCTTAGCTATATCAACAGGACTATGATCAGTACCCATAGAGAATACTTCAACTTCCTGCTTCTGTCCATTAATCTTAAGCTGTTCAATAGCTGCTGGTCTATATACATCGCAGGCTACAAGAAGTGGTCTCTTGCCCTTCTGCTTAAGCTTGCCAGCAATCTTGGCTGTAGTAGTTGTTTTACCAGCACCCTGAAGACCACACATCATAATAACTGTAATAGCCTTGCCTGGCTGCATTGTGAGCTCTGTAGTATCAGATCCCATAAGAGATGTCATCTCTTCATTAACAATCTTGATAACCATCTGGCCTGGATTAAGGTTTGTTAATACCTCAGTACCAACTGCACGCTCTTCAACACTACGTACGAACTGCTTTACAACCTTGAAGTTAACGTCGGCTTCAAGAAGAGCCATCTTAACTTCCTTCATAGCTTCCTTAACATCAGCCTCTGTTAATCGGCCCTTGGAACGAAGCTTTTTAAATACATTTTGTAATTTATCACTAAGGCTTTCAAATGCCATAGATATGTCTCCTAGTTAAATTCAAAGGAATTTATAATACATCATGAAGTTTGGAAATGATTTCTTTTATCTTAATCACTTCCGCCGAACTATCAAGCTTATTAGTCTCACTTTCAAGTTCGCCCAAATAACTCTTGGTCGCCATGAACCTGTCAATAAGTCCAAGCTTTTCTTCATACTCTCCAAGAATCTTATCACATCGCTTTATGATATCATGCACAGCCTGTCTTGACACTCCTGCCTCCTCAGCTATTTCACCAAGTGACATATTATCATAGACCACTGCTTCGTATATCTTCTGCTGATGGTTAGTTAGAAGTGCGCCATAAAAATCATATAATATTCCCTGCTCTACGATTTTCTCCATGGCTTACTCCACTAAAATATTGGACTACTTCTAAGTCCTTGATTATAATACATAAAAATCAAAAAGGTGTCAAGTATTTTTTCTTGACACCCGTCATCTCATATTATTTTTATTATAAATTAGTTCTAACAAGCTTTGGAAGGAACTTTTCCTTCTCAAGAGCATCAAGTATCTTCTGCTTATGCTCTGTGCCAAATGCCTCAAGTGTAATACGAAGCTCAACAGCAGCATTTCTATTGGTTGATACAAACTGATTATGCTCAAGCTTGATAACATTACCATTCTGCTCAGCTATAACACTTGATACCTTACTAAGCATTCCAGGCTTATCAGGAAGTAAAACTGATACTGTAAATATTCTGTCTCTAAATATAAGTCCCTGCTGCACTACAGATGACATTGTGATGACATCCATATTACCACCTGACAGGATGGATACAATCTTCTTGTCTTTCACATCAAGATGCTTAAGAGCTGCTACAGTAAGAAGTCCTGAATTCTCAACAACCATCTTATGATTCTCTACCATATCAAGGAATGATACGATAAGCTCCTCATCAGACACTGTGATAATATCATCAACATTCTCCTTCACATAAGGGAATATAATGCTTCCTGGAGTCTTAACTGCTGTACCATCAGCAATAGTATTAACACCAGTTAATGTTGTTACTTTATCATTCTCAAGTGATGCTTTCATGCATGCAGCGCCTTCTGGCTCCACACCTATTACCTTAATCTTAGGATTGAGCATCTTAGCAAGTGTAGAAACACCTGTTATTAATCCACCGCCACCAATTGGAACAAGGATGTAATCAACTAATGGAAGTTCCTTAACTATCTCCATTGCTATTGTTCCCTGACCTGTTGCAACAGCAAGGTCATCGAATGGATGAATAAATGTATAGCCATGCTCCTCAGCAAGCTCATATGCCTTGGCACATGCTTCATCATATACATCACCGAAAAGAACCACCTCAGCTCCAAAGCTTTTAGTTCTATTAACCTTAATAAGCGGTGTTGTTGTAGGCATAACAATAGTTGCCTTCATACCATAGCACTTAGCTGCATAAGCAACACCCTGAGCATGATTACCTGCTGATGCTGTAATAACGCCACGACTTCTCTCTTCTTCGCTAAGTGTACTAGACTTATAATATGCTCCCCTAAGCTTATATGCTCCAGTGAACTGCATATTCTCAGGCTTAAGATATACCTTGTTACCTGTCTGATTGCTCAGATAATCACTATAAATAAGCTTCGTCTCAAGCGTTACTTTTTTTACTACTTCTGACGCCTCTTCAAATTTCTCTAATGTTAACATCTTATCTTCCATAACTTATCACCTATATAATATAGAAGAAACTCTTATTCCTCTTCACTAGGAATGATAGTTCCACACTCCTGATCAATACATGCAAGATTATTGCCCTTACGTACCATTATTTTACCACACTTAGGACATTTCTTATCGACAGGCATATTCCAGCTCATAAATTCGCATTCTGGATAGCCCTCGCAACCATAATAACGACGTCCCTTTTGTGTCTTACGAACTATTAAATCCTTACCACAGTCTGGACACTTAACTCCTATCTTCTCAAGGAAAGGCTTGGTATTTCTACACTCTGGGAATCCAGGACAAGCAAGGAACTTACCGTGAGGCCCGTACTTAATAACCATATTACGACCACATTCATCACATATTACATCAGTAACTTCATCCTTGATTTCAATATGCTCAAGTTCCTTTTCCGCTACATTAACAGCCTCATCAAGATCAGGATAGAAGTTGGATACAACCATCTTCCAATCAACGTCACCTACTTCAACACTATCAAGAAGTGACTCGAAAGTAGCAGTAAAGTTAACATCAACAATTGATGGGAATGAATTCTTCATCATATTATTAACCACTTCACCAAGATCAGAGACGAATAGATTTCTATTTTCCTTTAATATATAACGTCTGCCTAAAATAGTAGAAATAGTTGGTGCATATGTACTTGGTCTACCTATTCCAAGCTCTTCAAGAGCTCGTACCAGGCTGGCTTCTGTATAGTGAGCTGGTGGCTGAGTAAAGTGCTGCTTCTTATCAAGACTCTCGAAGATAATCTCACTATCCTTATTAAGTGTCTTTAATATAAAAGCATTACTATCCTTGTCATCCTCACCATCTGAATAAACCTTAAGAAATCCATCAAACCTAATGCTTGATGCACTTGTAGTAAATATATAATCAGCTGCCGAAAGCTTAACTGACATAGTATCGTACACAGCATTATTCATACGGCTAGCTGTGAATCTCTTCCATATTAACTGATACAGTCTATACTGATCACGTGGAAGAGTATTCTTAAGGGATTCTGGAGTCTTGGAAATATCAGTAGGTCTGATTGCTTCATGAGCATCCTGAATCTTCTTCTCTTTGTTATTCTCTCTAGTTACTTCAGTTGCATATTCTGCGCCATAAACTTCAGAAATATAATCCTTGGCCATAGCAACCGCTTCATCAGATATACGAGTAGAATCAGTACGAAGATAAGTAATACGACCATCTTCATAAAGCTGCTGTGCAACACTCATTGTTTTCTGAGTGGCCATATTAAGAACCTTACTTGCTTCCTGCTGAAGTGTAGAGGTTGTAAATGGCAGTGGCGCCTTTCTAGTACGCTCGCCAGTCTTAATATCCTTGATAGTATATTTTGCTGACTTAAGACTCTTCTCTATTGCATCAGCTTCCTTAGCTGACTTAATCTCTTTATTGCCACTAGAATCACTATAATAAGAAGCAACAAATGATTTCTTGCTGCCCTTAATACCAAGCTTAGCCTCAACTGACCAATACTCACTTGGAATAAATGCTGCAATCTCTTCTTCTCTATCACAAATGATACGAAGAGCTACTGACTGAACACGACCCGCTGAAAGTCCACGCTTAATCTTAGCCCAAAGAAGTGGTGATATTCTATAACCAACCATTCTGTCGAGCATACGACGAGCCTGCTGAGCATTAACAAGATCCATGTTAATATCACGAGCATTTTTAAGTGATTCTTTAACAGCATTCTTAGTAATCTCATTGAAGGTAATACGATAGAATTTCTTATCACCCTTATTAAGAGCCTCTAATAAATGCCAACTGATAGCCTCTCCCTCACGGTCAGGGTCAGTTGCAAGATATATTTTCTCAGCCTTCTTCACTTCTTTACGAAGTGCAGCTAATACGTCACCTTTACCTCTGATTGTAATGTACTGTGGCTCATAATCACTGTCCGGACTAAATCCAAGACGAGACTTTGGAAGGTCTCTAACATGACCATAGCTGGCCATTACTTCATAATTACTACCTAAAAATTTTTTAATCGTCTTTACCTTGGCAGGCGACTCAACGATAACTAAATACTTTGCCATTTAATAAAATTTCCCCTTATAATTCATGGAATACCTTCCATATAATACAACGCCATTACTATACATTAAAAAAAAATAAAATGCAACAGAAAGTAAAATACCAATACAGATTTCCCATTTCAAATTTCATAGAAAACAATCTATGTAGTATTGAGAAAAAAGTGACAATTCATGATCCACATAACTCTTATCGAGCATCTCCACTAATGTTGGTTCATCTGAAAAAGCATTAGTACCAAGTCCCAAACGCTCGCCTTCAATTATTGCACCTATAGCTGATAATGCTGTGGGAAATAGATCCATCGACGATACTTCTCTTTTTTTAGTATTAGAAACATCTAAATTATTTGAAACGTTAATAAAACAATTATATATTCTTCTTTCATAATCACCAATATCATCCCAATAACCAGATGTTAATGAATTATGATCCCCAACTATTATGATTGTTGTGTTCTCATACCAACTTTGTTGTTGAATCCATAAAATAAAACTAGCCACTTGTGCATCAGAACAAGAAATAACATTAGAAAATTGTTCCTCATAGTCATCCCCACATAATTCACAAACGTAGCCATTATTGTTATGAGTATCTACTGTAAACAATGTGTAATTAAATGGTATCCCCTCATCAGCTATTTGACTAAGTTCTCTTTTTGCGATATCATATAAAAACCTATCTTCATATCCCCAAAAAACATAATACTTCTCATTAATATATCCATTTGCTACAGCATAATCATAATCATGAATTTCATAATTACCATGTTCTTTGAATAATGTATCACGACCAGCGAATGATGCTTCGGAACCACATAAAAAATAGTTTTTATACCCATTGTCATATAAAATATCACCAAGATTAATAACATTAGGTAGAAAATGCTCATATTTATCACCATCATTATCATATCCAGGTAATTTATAAGAAACACCACTAGTAGAAGCCAGTAAAGCTGCTATCGTCCATCCTGATCCGTAACTACAATAGAGTCCTCCCATATTTTCATTATTAGAAAAATTAATATTTTGATTTGCTAAATCAGTCAAGTTTGGAATATAATTAATATTTTTCCCACCCCCCGAATTAGTATCTGCATAAGTCGTTTCCATTGATTCCATATATATATATATAAGATTTCTTTTATTGTCTGGAAAATGTATATTAACCTTTGTGGGATCCACATAATATTTCTCATATATTGAAGATCTATTTTTATAACTATCTATATATGCAAAAAATTCAACTCTACCAATGAAATATAAGACCTGTACATTAAAAAAGAAAGCACAAATACAATATAAACATAGTGAAATATATATTCTACTCCATTAATGTCAATGTATATAACACGATTATAAAACGGATGTAAATCCAACGAAGAATGTTCGCCCCATAATACAAACTTCCTTATTAAAAAATCCAATAAATAAATGATAACAAATAATAATACTACTATTAAAAATGTATTAAAAAGATAATTCCATATTAATTTATAACTAGTACCTTTTAATGGCGACTTCAATTGAAAAATAATTGTTGAAAAATCAATACTATCTATATCCCAATTATTACGTAACCAATATACTGATCCTATATAAAAAACAAGAAAAAAATAACACAATAAAAAAACCTATTTATAGACTTTTCAAGTCTATTTCGATACATACTCTATACCTTTATTATTAATTAAAAATACAAAATCCATTTTATCTTACCCTCCATTGTATAGTAAATAAAAAAGCACCGCACTTTTTAGTACGGTGCCTAAAACTATTTTGTTGAAGTTTTAAACTGGTAATATTCTATCGGCTGATCTGAAGCATTTTTTCCTTCGACTTTTTCAACATTTGCTGCTGTTCCAGAATATGCTGCATTTTTTAATGTACTTAATGCCTCACTCGATAAAACTGCGCCATCACAATCATTATTTGTACAATAAGGAGATAGAACTGCTTTACAATTATAATTCTGATTTCCATAAACAGCCCCATTATTATATGTCAATTGAATATCAAAGTATATCTCAACTCCTGACGCATACATTTTCGATGCTTTTGCCATCTGAGATCCACTAACCTGACAGTTCATAACTTTATATCTACCGGTAGCTATTGCAACACTATTATTTGATTTATCGACATAAATACCAGACTTTTTTACCTCACCATATTGCGTTGCGCCAAATGTATATTCAACATTAAATGCCTTCTCAATACCATTGTTTTTATAATCAAAATCCATATTGGTTTTTGACATATCTTCGCCATCTGGAAAACCTGGAGCTAAATCTATATGAATTTCTTTTGAATCAAAACCTGAAACACATAGACCTGCTGACTTTGATGAAGACTTTGAATCAAGCTCAACACAAACAGTATCATTGGTGAAACCTTCATAATCAGTTCCAACTGCCTTAATAATATTATCTGTAACGTCTCCCGCGTACATCAATTCAATAATATCTGAATCAGTTGGTGACTTAATTTTACCACCATATGTAATTCTATAATAATTTAATCCATCTTTACCTAATTTATCATCTTTATCAGTCTTTTTTGAATCATTGAAATTAGGATTAACACGAATCATCGATGTTACAGTTAAGGTATCACAATCCTCTAAACTAATACCTGATGCTTTAATAAACATTGGCGACTTAGAACTGTTATTACAAGTATCACATGCAATAGTTGCATATGTTGGTTTATCACCATCAACTGTAAATAAAGTCAAACTACCTGCATCATCACTTTTATACGCAACTGAACCGAACACTACGTCTGAAGAATAACATTTCAAGAAGAACGACTTATTTTCTGTAGACTGAAATAAAACATAATCTTCACCTGTACCTACATTTTTCTTATT
The DNA here is from genome assembly GCA_002314855.1 of Lachnospiraceae bacterium UBA1748. GTDB lineage: Bacteria > Bacillota > Clostridia > Lachnospirales > Lachnospiraceae > NK4A136. Next base: position 6,386 of record DCHQ01000047.1, on the reverse strand, counting down.
ATAATCCGCTGTAGATTTAATTTTTGTAGTTCCATCCATTTCATAGTATGGATTATTTACATAATCTACATATATAACTTTTCCTGATGCATCTGTAGAACGCTGTACAGGCTTAAATGTACAATTCTTAAGATTATAATCCTTTTTATAGGAATCCGGAATTTCCTTAGTTAAATCATAAGTCTTATATCTCAATATCTCCATATCTAAAAGATTCTCGCCATCAACAGATGGATCATTTTTTTTGGTATCTTTGGGTTCAGAATATGTCCCTACACCATTATCCTTTGATCCAATATGATTTCTAAAATAAATATCTTTATTGGAAGCATAACTATAAGTACCATTATCCATTGTAACTGATATTAATGCTTTACTACCATAATCAAAATCATTACCTAATTTCAAATCAAGAGATTTAACATCACTAGTCATTAACTGCTTACTAGTATTTCCTGCTGAATCAGTAGTTGTAAGATATAATTTATCACCAACAAGCTCAATCACATAATCTGATAAATAGGTTGCCTTATTGTCAATAGTAATCTTATTACTACCATACGAAACTGACCCATCGCAATCAACTAATAACTCTTCAACAATACTAACAACCTGCTGTGCTTCTGTCTGTAAAGTAACTTCAGAATTTCCTCTCGTATATAGCCTTGTTGTACTATATATAATATTGGCTACCTGCGCCATAACAATAGCAAGTATGCCCATAGCAAGCAACAACTCTGTAAGGGTCATACCTTTGTTGTTTAGATTTCTCATTACGTTTTCCCTCCTATTCATACCAAGAAATAAATTCTGTATTACCGGTACTAGCATACAATACTACACAGTCAACTCTATTTGATTTCTTAAATGCAATCTGATAAATATTGGTTCCACTGACTAATGCGCCATCGACATGTGTGACAAATCCAGCGGTATTAAACTTGAAGGTTTTTCCGGCGCTTGGAAAATTTTGCATTGCAGAAATGTGCATCACTGGTTCATTACCATTCGGTCCAGCAACACCTGTTCCTTCATAATAATATACCTGCATTCCACGACGGCCAACTAACTCTGCACTATTTAAACTCACTGTTGATGATAAACCACTAACAGAATCATTTATTACTAGTGTTCCAGCCTCAGGCCCACGTGCCATAGCTTCATTTCTAGCTTTAATAATGACTGCCCTCAACGCTTTTGCCGACTTTTCTGTATTAGCGTTATTAATAAGTGATAATGACAAGCCCGCTAAGCCAACTAAAACAACTGAAATCGCAATAACCATCATCATTTCAACTAATGTAATACCTTTATTATTCAACAATTGACGAGCACTCATTCATCTACTCCTTTACCCAATTCTGATAATAAATCTGATAGCTACCACCATCACTACTATCATTTCTTACCGAATCAAACGCAAAACCAATTACTTCATCAGCATCATCACGAATAAAATACTTAAATGGAACATACGATTGCTTAGTCTTCGTATTATATAACATATATCTCGTTTCTTTTCCAAGATGAGTATATTCTATGCAAAGATAATCTGTTCCACCTTTCTTCGCTGTTTCAACAGTAGTATCAAAATTAATACCTGTACTAGTCTGACCTGAATTGCCATCAATCTTAGGCCAAACTCCACCAACAAGCGTATTGAGACAAGCATTATAATCTGCATCACTCATTTTGGATATTACAGGTCCTGACTGAGGATCATATGAATGAACTGCAGAACCACATGTACTTATTATGGTCGAATTAGTATAATCCTGTCGAATTGAATTACTGTTTCCTCCCATAAGAATCAATGAATTTTTCTGATCAGTAAAGTCATCACTATTCGGTCTAACAGCTACTTTTGCCCCACTCGGACTTCCCGCTGCATTTAATGTCTCTGTCTCTTTTCTCTTTGTTTCTAACGCAGAGATCGAACCATACTTATTACTGCATACATATGTAGTATCATCCCAACCATCCGAATTGGTACCTTTACAAAATCTCATAGTCTTCAAATCTGAAGATCCAGTCCCTTCAAGAATAATCTCAACATCATCAGCTATAGCTGAACTAAGCCCCATATTGTATGTACCTGTCTTACTAAATATTGCATCAGCACGAGCGGTTAAACCATCTTTTTTACTATAATATCCATCATACGAACCTTGACAATCAAAATCCCCGACAACTACACCTGTTCCAAGGAAATGAACCTGAGCTCCTGCTTCAACTGTCAATTTACCTGATATTGTAGCATTACCACCTATCGTTAGGTTACTATTCTTTCCAACAACAACATTACCAATAATTAGTGATTTTTCGCCCAATATTTGAACATTGGCACCATTTCCAAGAGTTAATGCATCTCCATTATGAGTGGTATGCGAACTATCTAATGCATGATCCATACAAAACAAATTACCGGTCAACGTCATAATTCCGCCACCTGACCAATCAACAGGTTGGTCTGTCATTAAGCTGAAATCATTAACTGGAATTCCTGCCGCCTTAAATTCACCCGGGATACATATATCTGTAGTGATAGTTGTTGTATAATTTGTTTTTTTATCCACAACAGTTATACACACATTTTTGAACTTTATATCCTTCTGAACTCTTTCATATAATGGTTGTGTTCTTCCTGGTATTGTCGATACAGAAATAGAGACATCAAACTGTGAATTATCTGTCACACCTAAAACATTCTCCATATATGCAGGGACCCACTTCCCAGAAAAAGAACTATTATAATTCCCATCGTCTGGTACCCCGGCTGCAAGCGCCAACTCTGCAATAAAAACTTTACCCACATCAAGCGTAGGATCTGCAACCATTCTAATATTGCACTGTGTGGTGGCCTTTTGTCTTAAACCCGAAGATAAATCTTCCAATGCAAACTCATCATAATAAAAATTATCTGTTGTTTGCCATTTCATAGCTTTTGACACATAGTTGTTATATGCCATATACGCTAAAGAACTCACTAGCAGACCGACAAACATAACCGCTATAAGAACAGTTACAAATGCCATACCCGAATTATTCTTTGCCCTCATTGATGCTTCCTCCCTATTTATTTCTCATTCCGCCAGTCATTGTTAACAATGGAGTAGTTCCTGCATTTGTACACTTATGTACCCCACCTTCAACTGGATATACTCCAACAACAAGACTATATGGATAAAATTTATCAGTGCTACTATTCGCAGCTGGAACCATTGCACACACCACATCAAAAACAAAACCTTCATTGGCTGACACACTCCCCCAATGAACATTAGTATATGTAAAAAACAAGCAGTTTGCATCTTTGCCCTCTTTATCTCCATGCATAAGAAGCATTTGCTCATTAGTTATTCCATATTTTTCAATGCTATACTTCCCGTATTCCGAAAGTAACTCATTAATAACTGTTTTATCACCTTCCGCAATTTTCTTTGAATTATACGTTCCGTTATTTGTTGTCACACTAACTAAATTGCATGTCACATTGTTAAATAATGCTCCATTAGTTTTCTTAATATTATCTTGCTTATTATATACATCGCCACATATTTGAGCTAATCTATTCCCATTCCCTAAATCTGCTTCATACGATGATAGGACACCATTAAAACTATTTCCAGAAAGTCCTTCCATCACACCTCGTCCAACTTCAGTTGCACAAAGAACCTTTCTTGAATCCGCATTAACCTTAATTGCCGCAATCATTGTTCGCATCATTGGCCCAAGTAACACAACAAGAAGAACTATTGCTATAAGCAATTCAACGAAAGTTAATCCTCTATTTTTTGACAAATTTTTTTTAATAATACTGAAAAATTTTTCGTCGTTCATCGTAATGACCTCAATTTCCGCATACATATGCTATCGCTCTTGCTAGCCTACTTTCAGGCCAGCATAGAGCAACAACATTTAAATATTAATTCTCTGTTTCATCAACAACTTCTTCTATTTGCTGATTACCAGTTTCTTCAGCTTCTTCAGCAGCTTTCATTTCCCAATACAGCTGCTCATAACATGGACCAAAGATACCATAATCTTCATTACCACGCATATTCATTTCATCAATATCCGGCTTAATAGGTATTGGACTAAATTCTCTTCCTTCCCCACCTGTTACAGCATATTGATCAAGTGACATAGATCCTTTTATAGTTCCTAACGACTCATCAAATCTGAATGATATCGAACTATAAATCATTGGATTATCTTCATCATCTCTGATATATTGCAACATATGATTAACCGCCAAATGGTCATAACAAGTGAAACTTAATTCTGTCCTATTTGCTAACGCAACATATTCAGTTTCAACTAACTCCGAACCTGTTGGACTTTCACCATCTTCTGTTACAAGAAGTTGACTACTAATTGGCATCTCATCGCTAATTTTGAACTTTCCACTATTAAATCTAATTGTAGGTTCAACTCCAACTATCTCCACTTCATCATCTTCATGGCCTTCTCGATTTTTATTTGAGAACTCCATGTATTCAGAGTATTCTGCATTTAATAAATACATCACCTGACTAGCTTGCTGAATATCTGCTGGATACTTCGCAATAATATCATCACGTTTTTGATTGTATTCAACTATACCAGTTTCATACATTTCTCTATTTTTCTCATATTCGAGAAGTTCCTGATATCTAGCTTCTAATTGTACTATCTCATTATCAAGATTGACTATTCTATCTCTAGTATCTTTAATATACAAGAAATAAGGCAATAGGATAACACCAGCAATTCCAATTATCACTAATAAGAATTTATCTCTATTACTCATTGTCATCCACCTCCTCTTGCATTGCATCATCAAGAGTCAAGGTACCATCACCTGAATCAATTGTAACCTCATCTACTGGTCGACCCAAATGGAATACAACCTTATACGCAGTTTTTACAAATCTCTGTGGTACATACTCACCGTATAACTCTTCATAATCCTCTTCTTTTTCCATACCTCGCTCATAATGAACATACATGTCTAAATCTTTAAGTTCATCAGAGGAATCTTCTTTAAGAAGATATAATTCTTCGCCAGTTTCTTCATCATATCCTACGAGGAACAAATCAACATAGTTCTCTGCAAACTCTGTAACCTGGAAATTGTATACATAATCAAGTCCACTTAACTGATCAATTGAATCCGCTAACTCATTTTTAGTGGTAATATGCCAACCGTCTTTTAGCACCATTGCAACATCACCATTATCAGCATTAAACTCGACAAGATATGTCTCTGTTGGCATTATCTTTATCATATCCTCAAACAAATTGAGAATATACTCATTATCATTGTATGTACTCTCGTCAAACGCCTGGACAATCTGATACTGAAGAAGTGCTTCTTCATAAGCCTTGGCAAGTTCTTCAATATCCTTGATTGCCTCTATCTTGGCCTCGAGATCAGCCTTAGCTACCTCTCTGTCCTTGAACTGCTTATATGTATATCCTGCCCATCCTGCCATAGCTACTGTTGCTACGCAAAGAACTCCTACCAAAAACTTGAATGTAGAATCAGAACTGATAGAACTCTCTTTTCTACCAAAATCAAGCTTAAGCTGCATTGGCTGAATAACAGCACCAATGTTAGGAAGATAACGAAGAACTTCCTCTGCAGTAAGAGCTGCCTGGCCCTTAATCTGAACACCTGAAAGAGTTTCAAAATGCTGCACCGGAGCACCAAGCTCTCTCTCGAGGATTTTCTCAATACCAGCGATAGCAGAACCTTCACCGAAGATTCTAATACCCTGAAGTGCATCACCTGCATTCTTGGATCTATGGTACTCAACTACCCTACCGATACCACTAACAAGATACTGAACTGTCTCAGCGTACTCATCAGCTGTAACATGCTGATCAAGAAGTGTTTCATTAGAGAGAAGTGTCTTAGCATCCTTCTCGGAAATCTTTTTAACGTCCATAAGAGCACTGATAACCGCATTCTTACCATATGGAACCGAACGCTGAAGAACAAGTGTCTTACCACGCATCATATTGACATATGTAGCATCCTTCTCAATTTGAAGAACCATGTCCATACGTCCTTCTGTCATCTGCATACTAAGAAGCTGGATGATAGAGTTACCGAAGTAATCGATACATTTAACGTTAAGCTTAAGTTCTTTAGCTAATTCGTAGTAGCATCTTATGAGGTCATTAGGAGCTGCAACAGCCGAAACTCTTGTCTTTCTTCCTTCCTCATTAGTATAATCCTCGAGTTTTGCATATGCGAAGCAGTAATCTGTTGCATTACTCATTGGGAAATACTCGTTGGAGTTAGCCTGCAGGATACCCTGTAGTCTCTTCTCATTCTTGATGTAAGGAATCTCAATATCCTTACTAGCTATCTTCTTACTTTGTACAGTGAAGATAAC
>DCHQ01000033.1:9582-42875 GCA_002314855.1 Lachnospiraceae bacterium UBA1748 | reverse complement strand
TGTACTAAATCTTGACATAGGACCAAATCTGATACATTTCATTCATCTTTCTGTCCTTTACTAATATATTTTGTTTTTCCTTAGTACATATATTTGTTAGCGTGGACACTATAGATTTCTTCGTATTTCGTCTAAACCTTTTAATAATGCATCACCAATAATACTTACATTATTGTCATACTGTTTTTTATCATTCTTAATTATCTCAAGTATTTGCTTAAGCATTCCATCAACTATTATCGTAACACCTTCCACTTGTTCACCTGTTTTTTCATTCTCAAAATTTTCAGAAATAATATTAATTTTTCTGTCCATATTTTCCACCCTTTCCATTTACTTTTTCCAATATATATCATTTATTGGAATCAGATTTAAAAAGTCTCCAAATTCTGACTCCCATCCATCAGGCATATAATCTTCATATGATGCATATTCGCTATACATTGAAATCATGTACTTTTTATCAAAATTAACATATAGACTTGGAGAAAAATCTTCATCAGAATAACTCTTACATACATCTACTAATTTGCTGCTACTCCAAATATCCTCTTTTATTCTCTCTAAAAAAATAGGTATTTGGTCATCTTTCATTTCTAACAAGTCACGTCTAATACAATCTACAGAATTAATATCAATTGTAAATCCTCTTTTTTGATATTCATAAATACGTTTATTATAATTCAAATACCATAATTCTTTATAAGATACGTACCAATTTGCTTTCCCTTTATAAATTGCATATACAATAATATCATCGTTAATATCTATCATTTTCCACTTCCTTTTATTATTCTTCCGTTAGTTGAGTATTCATCAATCCATTCTACCCAAGGTTTTGGAAATTCAACACATTTTCCTGGTGTTGTTACATCCGTTAATTTAGGATTACAGCCTCCCTTAGCTCCTGCTTGAGGTACTGTATATTCATTTACCATATCATCAAACCACTTTGGAACATCAAATTCATATATATCAGCACCTGGTCTATTATTGTTAATATAATACTGCGCATGTTCACCATTATCGATGCTAACATTTAAATTTCTGTTATGATTTGTTATAAAAACATTACCCTCACTATCTATGACAACTCTCTGCTGACTCGATTTATTTCCTACACCACCTTGAACTCTTCGATATGTTACTGTGTCAGTATCACCCTCATTAGTTTCTCCACTTACACTAGTTTCAACCTCTAATGGTTCTGAATTTGTTGAATTTAAAAGTTCATCTCCATATATATTATCTTCATTTACATCGACTTCAAAATTCAAACTATCATTAATATCATCCCTTGTCTCAGCATTGGGGTCAGGGTCATCAGCTTTTGGTTTTGTGCCATCTGGTTCGTCAGCTTTAGGCTTTGTTCCATCTACATCTTCAGAACGAGCTGCTCTTTCTGCTGCTTCATCCATATTGTCATCAATATGTGAGGCTACTCTCTCCATATCGTCGACTTTGTCATCTAGAGTTTTTACTACCTTCTCTGCATCATCTACTTTATCATCGAGAGTTTTTATCACTCTTCCTGAATCATCTACTTTATCATCGAGAGTAGTCACTGCCTTCCCTAAATCTGCTGCACCATCATCCAGTTTGCTTCCAACACGTCCAATATCGTCAATAACATTGTCGAACTGATCAAGATTCTTGACAACATCATCTCCCAAATCTTCGAAAACTCTAACTGTACTAGCACCACCTTCTACCACATCATCTGATGCCTTGAAAAAATTATCAAAGTTATCAATATTCTTATCTAGTGCTCGGATGAAATCGTCTGCTTCTCCTTCGGCTGCGCCTATTCCGGCTAACTCAAGCTTTGCTTCTGGCAAACTATTCATTGTAACCAGATCTAATGCCATAAACGCCGCACCCTTATATGCATCTTCCTCTAAACCAAGACTATAATCAATATAGGTATCTGTTGCATTGGTCAATCCAGCAATGAATAATGCTCCTGCAGAAACTACTGGATTCCCTACTACTGCCGCAACTGCAGTTGCAGTATTCACAACTGTAACTGCACCTTTTTGAATATCGTGAACTGTATCTATGGCTCGTCTCTGATCATCCACCATATAAAGTCCAAGATACTCCGATGACAGTGCTTCTTCTTCATATTTGCCTATTATACTGTCATATTTTTCCTGGCTAAGTTCATTAACTGCATCTTCACCTAAATCATAAATCATTAGTGTTCTGGCATCTTTTTGTATATCACCAAAATATATGCCACTTTCATAATTATGCTCAAGCTCAAATGCTGCTAATGCATCTGTCATTCCTTTTACTTGGCTTATAGGTATATACTCATCGTTAAATGCTTTTCCACCTTCGCCTATATTGTAACTAAATACACCACCTTCATACTGCTGCTTTTCAAAAGGATCATAGTAAGAATTATAGTAGATTTCTACGGTCCCATCATCCTTGCATACAATATCAGACACTAGTTCATTAGTATGTTCTTCTATTTCTTTAATAAGTCTGTCTGAAGTGATATAGTCTGTATAACCATAATTACTATATGTTCCAGAATTTTTCTCGGCTTCAAGTATCTCAAGTTCATATGGAGTAAATGCCTGTGGCCTAAAAACTCCATCCAGAGTATATTTATTTAAATCTGACCTTATATACTCAAGTAACTGGTCACCCTTAAGGGCCTTGGCATCAAATAGATTACCACAGTTAAAGTAATGATCTTTGTGCTCATATTTACTAACATATGCCTCTTCCGCAAATACAAACTGAGTTGTTGCTTCATTTGTATATACCTGGTATACACCCTGCTGCTCAATAAAATCTCCAAATCCAAAGTCTCGAAGACCATACTTTACTGCACGATTCGTTCCATAATTATTCTCATAATCATACATTCCACCATTAACATAATCATACCAAAGAAAATACAAGTTCTGCTTATCCTGTGGATCAGCACTTGCATACATCTCTCTTATACATTCGGCTGTTAATGGTTTTCCTAAATATGTCTGTGATTCTAACCCTGATATGCAATCTATTAGAAAATTATTATTATAATAATAGTCCATATACTCAGCTGCTTTTTCACCATCATATACACCATCATTAACAGTATTTCCAGTAATACCAAGTTCAGCTGGTGATTTTATATGCTCTTTTATCCACGAACTCGGAAACTCTATTCCTCTGATATCATCATATTTATCTATTTGGGTCCAATAATTGTATATATATATTTTTTCTGTTATGGAATAATCTTGCTCATCCAATATTTCATATACAAAAGAGAATTCATCTGAATAATTATAATCTTCTAGATTTTCAAGAATTGCTTCATCGATTTCATTTTCTAATTCTTCGATTTCCGCGTTAATGCTTTCTAGTCTATCATAGCAGTAATCTATGCCTGTTTGTCCTTGATCCTCTCCAAGTCTCTTTTCAAGCTGGGCTTTTTCAATCTGTAAACGCCCAATCTTATTTATATTATCGATAATTGTTCCATATGACAGTGTTGCTTCAATTTCACCAGAGAAGGTTCTCATCTCATTAGTTATAAGTTTAGGATCTGTTTGTCCTATCTTATCCTTATATAACAACCTTGCTTCTAGTCTTGACGACAAAAGCTTTGCCTCAAGTTCTTTCATTCTTTGAATTTCACTCTCCGGCAAATAACCAGCTGGAAAACTTTGCAATAATAGTAATTCTTCTATGTCGTCATATGTTATTTCTTCATATACGAACTCTTCATGAGAATCATCGTCGTTATCATCCATCTCATCATCTAATGTGTGCTGACCATACTTAATCATATAGTTTGGCTCCACGCTAAGTATTCTCCTAAGCTTACCATTGAGCTTATCATCAGCGTCTACTACCATCCCTGCGTATGTGATTAACTCACTCTTATGTGTAGAAAGAGTGTCACTACTACTTATCGCATTTTTCTGTATATCATTTAATAATTCGTATACATCATCATAAGCCTGATTAAGTGAGTTTAACTTGCTCTTTGCATTTATGATGTTTTCTTCTATAGTGGCATACTCATAGATTGCATTGTTACTGTATTCTACAGTTTCGCTTATTCCTTCATAATTGCACTTAAGCTTTCCGTACATGCCTCCTGGATGAACCATATATGTGTTAATTCCAAATGTTCCTGCCATATCAACGCAGTACTTCTTGCAATTATTAAAATCTGTTCGTGCTTCTTTTAACGCATCTTTTACAGCTATAATCTGCTCTATCGCTTCTGGTATGTCTTTATTACTCTCTTGACTCCAACCTTCCCTTAGTATATCTGCATCATTACCAGTATAAACTTCTTCATTAATTGTTTCGGTTGTTATTATTAATGAGCTATTATAAGTCTCCAGCTTCTCTATTAAATTCTCATAGCTCTCTATTGCATCGCTTAACTCTGCAAAATCTATATAAAAAGATGTCATATATAGTTATATTATCCTTATTAATTTATTTTACTGATACCATTAATGACTTCGGTTTCTGATGTATCGATATCTTCCCTTTCCAAAACAGTATTATTTAATACCATCACCGACGAATCAATCTTGCTTTTCTCTTCATTTATTAAGCTATCTACATATCCACGTATATAAACATAGGTCTCACTAGATTGTCCAGTCCAGTTTACATTTAGTTGTTCATTCTTTGCGTTGACATCTTTTAACACTTCCGTCAACTCTAGGGTAGTATCACAAAGTGGTGTAACTGCAGCAGTTACAGCAGCTGTTTTTATAAAAATACTATCACTCATTTATCAGTTCCTGTTTCTCAAGTTTTTTCTGTTCGTCTTCAAGTCTCTTCTGTTCGTCATGATACTCTTTATCTTCTTTTTCAAGAATCGACTTATTTCTACTTAGCTCTTCTATTTTTCTTGTTATCCCCTGAATTGCCCTATCTATTAATTCTGGCATTGATTCATTTAATTTACCTATTTTTTCAGAAACATCAACTCTATAATCTGCTTCATATAATTCAAGTTCTTTATTTCGGGCCAATTCTAGATTTTCATTAATAACTGACGAATGTGCCTTATTAGCATACACATCATTAATTAGCTGCGATAAGCCTTCGATATCTTCTGCTATTCTATTTATTTCTGAACATCTACACTTGTAGTATGACATATCTCTCTTACACAATCTCCAACAAATCATTGTCCATAAGCTTCTGGACATTAGGAATAATCTCTGACACTGGTACACCTATGATTTCACTTATCTCTATAAGGTCGTTGGTACCATCTGCGTATGCTATGAGATTACGAAGTGTCATAAGCGGATTATACATACCCTTTCTTGATAAATCTGGGAATAGTCCACGCTTACCAAGCTGGGGCTCACAGAGAGTCTTAATCTTATAGTTATAGTTATGCTCGAGTGCATTTATTACCTGAGTCATAACCTGGAATGCTCCATCAAAGCCTTCTGGCGAGATGTAATCCATATTGTCTTCTGATGTATGGTACTCTCTAAACTCACCGTACTTGGATCTACAAAAGGCAACTGCTGGAAGATCAACTCCAGGAGCATTGTAATGCTTCTCATCACTACCACGCTCTAAGTATGAGTAATCAGAATACTCTGGATAGTGGTACTTAAGAACATTGGTTAAAACTCTATCTGCCAAAGTCTTGCCATATCTTGAGTGAATTATAGAATAATCATTGTTATCGCCAACGCATGATAATACAAATATAGCCTTGATATGCTTCTGCATATGCTCAAGATTCTTACTCATGTAGGAGATAGAACCTATGCTTTCTGGTATTAATAGAAATCTATATGTATAACGTCTCTTTTCTAATGAGCGGACATAATTAATTAACCCCATAGCCAGTGCTGGGCCAGAACATTCATTATTGGCCATAGATGGATGGCATGTATATGTGGAAAAAAGAATTTCATCATCGGTTTCGCCTGGTATAACCAGTTCACCATAGTTTAGAACACCATTAGTTAGAGAACTCTTCACAACCATATGATACTTATCTTCTGGCTTAGAATTCTTAATAAGCTCATTCTTCTGATTCTCTGTCATACAAAAGCCATAACGCTCTTTATAATATGAAGTCACATATGGTATGGCATCTGGCTGACCTGGCTCTGTATACACATGAGTCAGTAACTCATCAAGATTTACATACTCATCAACTGGAGAAGAATATCCTAGTACATGAAGATTATTTTTCTTAAAATCTATTATCTTATTGCCATTACTATCTTCTATGTAAGCATCTTCTATATTCCATTCCTTTGGAACATTCCAGTCAAATGCCTGCATACCTGTTGGAAATTCGTGAATCTCTATATCTTTATCATATTCCTGTAATATAGCCAGTGTATCTCGCACTCCCTGACCTGTTATACTTCTGCAGATTGGAAATATCCTATCTGCTATGTCATACATCTCCTGACCTGTCATGATTAACTCCTTATATTTACTGCTTACTCCAAATCATATCTCTATCTACATCGAAATCATAAAGATTACGACACATGTTATTCGCAGCATCATCATATATTGTATCGAAGCTGTCTCCTAGCATACACTTGTTGATAGCAACTCCATTCACATCATACTTTTTAGAGATACCCTTCTGCTCCAGTATCTCTCCGATACGGTTGAACATCTCATGGGTACCGTATTCTAATACTCTTGCTGGATACTCATATGTGACTGTATTCTCCTTGCCGCTTTCATCCACATATGTACCGGTAAACTCCTTATGGAATCTGTATGGAACCTTGGCGCATGTCTCTGCATAGTGAACAAAAGTCATACTACGCTGATAGTCTGTTCCAAGCATTACCTGAATAACATTCTTTTCCTTCATATAAGCAAATGGAGAGTCTGGGCCAAATGAATTAAGATTCTCTATGGCACATAGATACTCCTTATCCTTACCCCATACACTAAATGAATGCATAGGATGCTTGGTTCTCTTAAAATCATCTCTCTTAAGTGCAGCGTTTCCAAGAGCACCTGTTGTAGACATGGTATTCTTGTAATCATAGAAGCCCTTATTACTAAAATCAAAATTAAATGTTGGGATAAGAAGTGTTCCCTCATCGCCAATTGCTTCAATAAAGCTGTCTAAAAGCTTATCAAGGTCAAACTTTTCACCATTTTTCATGGCAAGAAAAGACAGCATTAAAATATCAGAAGACAGATATACTCTGTCTCCTTTCTTAAGTCCTATTATTCTTGGTATCTCTGTATATGAAATATAATCCGACATTACTTAGTCACTCTTTCTACATATTCTGCAATGGCAGCTGCTGACTCAAAGTTTTCTGGTACCAGGTCCATTGGATTAATGTCAAAGCTAAACTCCTCCATAAGTGCTGGAAGTACAGCATTGAATATGGTAAATGAATCCATACCTGCTTCCTCAAAAAGAGATGTTCCGGCAGCTATACTACTATTACTTGTAGCTGCATGTATTATATCTAAAACCTTATTTAATATTGTTTCGTTCATATTTGCTCCTTATATTTCACTATATATTAATTTAATCACTTACCTATGTATTCGTCTCGTAACTTTCTTCTATCAATCTTGCCATTAGCATTGTAAGGCATAGCTACGATTTTATGTATCTTGGTAGGCTTCATATACTGAGGAATGAATTTATCTAGTTCATTAATTAGCTGCTCCTCAGTAGCTTTACCTTGATATACGCAGACAATGTTATCTGATGCTGCATCATACATGCATACATTAAGATTAATATCCTGGCAGGCGCTAACCGCTGCTTCTACCTCTCCAAGCTCGATTCTATAACCCATATGCTTGATCTGAGAATCAGCTCTTCCTACAAACATATACTCGCCATATTCATTGAAACGAACCAGGTCACCAGTCTTATATACAGGCTCTGGATAATGATTATTGAGTGGATTCTGCACAAAGAACTCAGCAGTCTTATCAGGTGCATTATAATAGCCACATCCAAGGAACGAACCTCTAAAGTAAAGCTCACCTATCTCGCCGTCACCTATTAATTTACCATCTTCATTAATCGCAAATGCATCCATGTTAAATGCCACATTACCAATAGGCACTGGCTCATCATCACGAAGCGTTCTGTTAACTTTATAAAATAATGCGATATCCGTAATCTCTGTAGGTCCAAATAGATTGGCATACATAGCTTCAGGAATGTGCTTTATCCAGTCATTAAGAATCTTGGTAGGCATAGTTTCGCCTGCAAAGAGAATCTTATTAAGTGTTGGTACTGGCACATAATCAAGGGCTTTCCAGTTCGAAACTATTGATAGAGCTGAAGGTACCCAGTAAACGGTATTAACCTGTCTTTCAGCCATAAACTGAAGAAGCTTAACTGGAAAAGAAAAGTACTTCTTAGGAATAATCTCAAGAGTCGCACCATTTCTGATAGTAGTAAATATATCAAGTACTGACATACTAAAATAAAATGGTGTCTGGCTTCCGAAGATAGTCTCTTCATTAATACCAAATTCCTCGCTAATCCACTCAGCATACTCAATAACTGATCTATGTGGGATAACTGATCCCTTCGGCACTCCTGTGGAGCCTGATGTATAAAGGACATACACAGGATCTGTATCAGTAACCTTATGACGAATGCCATCAAGAACACTTGACATTACTATGTCATCCTCAGCAATATCATCTGGTTTTGTTACTAAACTGTCATACTGATAAATAGGAACATTCGTTGCTAGCTCGGTCTCGCCATTAACTATAATGGCAGCAGGCTGCAGGTTATCTATTATTGTGAGTAATCGCTCTACGGCCATATTGCTGTCTACACACACGTAGAAGTTGCCACTTGCAATTACGCCAAAAAAGCTAACAAGACACTCCACACTTTTCTCCATAAGCACTACTACCGGCTTTCTTACATCACCAATAATACCGCTTAGAGCGTAGCCCATCCTGTTAACCTTTATAAGGCATTCTCCATATGTTATCGCATTATCTTCTGAAGCAAATGCTGTTTTATTAGGAAATCTTGCAGCAGCTGCTTCGATATACTCTAAGACATTACGTATCACGACTTTTCCTCCATAAATGGGAATACTTCGTCCATGAGACGTATATTTTGGAAGTCACCCTTGGCTATAATACTTCCATCCATGAATCCACCCTGGAAGGTTTTTCGTCCACTGGTAATGGCTCCAAGAATATCAAGAGACATACTTAACGTACATCCTGGATATGCTACATCACCTTCTTTTACCTCTACACTAGGACCATCTATCTTAATAGCAAGAGTTTTATTTGAATCTGTAAATACAATCTTATAGCCTACCTGTGCACCTGGCTTTGGATTAAAATTGTCCTTGAATGCATTAATATAGCCTTCTATAACAGAACCACCACTACTGCTTTCAAGCTTGTTCTTGAAAAAGCCTGCAAGTGCTTTGATATCTTCCTTCTGCTTGTTAACATACCTTTCATCAGAAATATATTCTGACAACTGCTCTGTTTCCTGCTGCGAAAACCGGCTTGTACGATTCATGCCAACCTTACGGCTTATTTCTCTAGTACTGATAGGAAGAGATATTCTTCTCTGATTACAGGTTCTATATATATTCTCGGCACACTTTTCTATTAACTCATCGTACTGTTTATTAATCTCAAAGTCAGCGGCATCAGGAACATAACCTGTAATACCGTTGGCACACTGTCCACCAAGAGTTGTCCAGGCTTTGATTAAATCAAGCTCCGCATCCTTCTCGCCGTAGGTTGTGGACATGATAACCGGAGCCATGTAAATATTCTGGATACGCTCCTTATCACCATATAGCCAACAAGCATCTAGGAAAGAATTCATGTATCCTCCTACACCATGCCATTCTACTGTGGCGCCAAGAACAATTGCATCAACCTCCTTAAGAGACTGAGGAAGTGTTGTTATATTGTTCTTCTGATCATATAAATCATAACGAAGCACCTCTATATTGAGTTCCTCGAAAACCTGAGTCATTTTCTTTAATACGTATAATGTTGGATCAGAGATAATACCTCTGCCACCGTAATAGATACCTATCTTCATTTTTATCTATCCTTTCAATACTAACCACGTACTTCCAAAAACTTTATCTGACCGTGAATATTAATACGCGACGATAAAGCTGGAATAAAAAGACAATCACCTTTATATATAAGCAGTGTTTCCTGCTTACCACTATCTTCATCCATATATGTTACGGATCCGCATCCATTTATACAAAGCAGTACTCTAAAGCTCAATTCATCACTGGCGTAACTAACCTTTTGCTTTCGCTCTGTATTAACAACCATCTGATATACTTCAAAATACTTACAGCGTGTTAACAGTTCTCTTGCTATACCCTGATTGTACTTGAAAACTCGAATTGGCTGTCTTGGTTCACTCATACCCTGTAGGTTCGCAACATCGAGCGCCTTATCAATATGAAGCTCACGTTTATTACCATGTTTATCCTGTCGGTCATAATCATACATTCTATATGTAAGATTACTACTTTCCTGAATCTCAGCAATAAGTGTTCCTGCACCTATGGCATGAATTGTACCTGCCTCGATATAGAACATATCATCTTTCTTTACTGGTACCTTCTGAAGATACCTTCCAAGAGTACCCTCTTCTATGGCCTTTCTAATGACCTGTTTTTCTGTGGTCTGCTTTAAGCCATATATAAGACTCGCATCCTCCTTGGCATCGAGAACATACCACATCTCTGTTTTTCCTCTAGGTTGTCCTTCGACCGATTTAGCATACTCATCATCTGGATGAACCTGAACAGAAAGGTCATTTTTGGCATCGATAAACTTAATAAGTATTGGAAGCTCACCCTTAGTTTCTGGATGAGTACCAAGAAATTCAGGATGCTCCTTAAGTACATCAATAAGCGACATACCTTCGAATACACCTGATGCCACGAAACTTGGACCATCGGGATGTGTTGAACACTCCCATGTCTCGGCAAGTGGACTGCTATCGATGTTCTTGGCGAACTCTGTATTTAATCTATTTCCACCCCATAAGTAATCCTTGGACGAGGGGCGTAGTAGAAATGGGTTGTTCATGTTTATTATCTACCTCATAAGTAATTAATATTCCATATCGTACTTTATTTTGTCGTGAACACTTATTTCTTTGCCAAGCTGTATCTCAATGAGTCTAAGCTCTGTATCAGCTATGATTGTATGACGACAGCCTGCGCTCATAGTAATGACATCACTTGTGCGGATATTCTGCTCCATACCATCAACTACTGTCTTGCCCTGTCCACTAAGTACCACCCACACTTCATCTCTGTTTCTATGGCTGTGATAATTCATGGATGCTCCTGGCTTGATAATAAGCTTGATAGTCATACTGTCGCTGGTTGCATCAAGAACCTTCATGCTTCCCCATGATTTATCAGCAAACATAACCTGCTGGTCCATAGCTTCCACATAAGGTCCTATGTATGAACTGTTTTCCTTGTCACTAACTAGTATACCTTCTGGTGATGCGGATATAACAACATCCTTAAGTCCCATTGCCAGAATAGGCATATCCATTTCATTAATTATATGAACACTTTCACACTTATCATCCATAACACCACTACCGATGATATTCTCATCCATAGCCTCTGTCAGTGTGTTCCAGGTTCCTATATCCTTCCACTCGCCAGTATAACGTACTACCTTAAGACTTTTTTCCTTCTCTACAACTGCTACGTCAAAAGAAACAGCTGGTACCTCGCTATATCTGTCATATAAATCAGCATAATCCTCGAAATCAATGAGTTCGTGAGCTTTATCTAGTATGAAGCCAAGCTTAAATGCAAATATACCCGCATTCCATAATGCTCCATCCTGCATATATTTTTTTGCTTCTTCAAGAGTAGGCTTCTCCTTGTACTCAATAACACTGCTAATCTCACCATTATCACCTGGAATAATATATCCATATTTTTCAGAAGGATAAGTAGGTGTTACACCCATAAGTGCAATATTTACTAAGCCTTCACTAATAATATCTCCAAGTCTATTTATTGCTGAGAAATAACTATCATCTACATAAGGATCAACAGGACATACAGTAATAATCTCCTCGCGTGATAAGCCCTTTATCTCGTGAAGATACTGACATGCAAGTACTATGGCTGGAAAGGTCTCTCTTCTTTCTGGCTCCACTGACATATCGATATCACCAAGCTGGTTATGAAGAGATGATACCTGCACACGCGAGGTTGCCACAGTAATAGTACCCTCACTGTCAACGGATTTTATCTGTCTTATGATTCTCTGAACCATTGATTCATAACAGCCATTTTCATCCTTGAATATCTTTATAAATTGTTTACTTCTAATGTCATTACTAAGTGGCCACAGTCTTTTTCCTGAACCGCCAGAAAGTAGTACTATATTCATACCATTGTCCTTTTTGTGTGTTCGCTCTTTGCTCGTTAAATTAGACTCGCAAACGCTTTGCTCTTTGCTCGTTAAAAAAGATGCGTTGCATCTTTTTTACATTATAGTATAAATGCATAAATAACGCTATTAATTGCACGTGGCAATATTCTATTCAAAATCAAGTATCCATATCTGATCATTCGGTATGGAAGCATCATTAAAATATGGTCGTGACGATGAAGCAAATCCAAGGAAAATTCTGTCATCAATTACACATGGTGACAAAGCCATTGAAGGAATAATATTCTCATTTCCACCATCAATTACCTGAGAATAATCAGTTACTTCATCCTTGTACTCAGTAATAATCAAACCACTATCAGTGCCATTGACCGCGCTGGTCATAACAAGATATATTGTTGGCTTTACTTCTTCTTCATCCTTATCCTTATTCTTGTTATCTTTCTTTTTGTCATCGTCAGGTATTTCCGGATAAACATATCGCATACTCATTCCACTTATATTTTCTGGAATAATAAGTGTTTTTTCCTGCGTCAATATCAATTTATATTCTTCATCATCGGATTTATTATCTGCTTCTGTATCCTCACTATCTTCCTCTAGTGTTATCTCAAGCACTCCAAGCTTTGTATCGTCATAACATACATACAGCTTACTGTCATCATAGTATATAAAAGATGCTCGGCTGCCATTAACGCCATTTATATCGCTTAACTTATACGCACCATATAAGAATGAATAATCTGACAAAGTAGGCTGTTCTTCCATGTTTTCTACTACGTCCATATTATCCTTGTCTACAGGATAAGAAAGATTATGCTTACCATTACTAAGCTCACTATAGTCCAGGGCATATATATATTCATCGCCTGTTATTATCCATAACAAATCATTGCTATTATCATATGCAATACCCTTGATGTCGGAGGTTATGCCCGTATCCAGCATCTTAACCAGCTCACCATTCATATTCATTATGTATATAATACTGTTTGCCTTATTATCAATATCATAAGCGGACAAAGCCAAAAAGCTTTCGTCGCTCACTTTCTTCGTTTCCTTAGAATCTTCATCTTCTTCATCTTCACGCGGATTTATAGCTGTCATATCACTAAGAACATATCCACTAAATGAAGAAATATTGGCATAATCATAAAGAGTAGGTGCTGTCATTGTACCCACGTAGTGATCTCTTAAATAGCTATATTCGTCATGAATTAGCACGCTGGCTATTCCAGGGTAATTGGTAATAATACCGTCTGAACCAAGAGACAGAGCATACAGCATCATTTCACTACTATTAGCTGTCCACACATACACTGGATATCCAGCGTTATGGAAAAATTCCACATCATCACTTGTAATGGCAGCAAGATCTATACTGTAAGCATCCGCTGGGTAATTATTGATAAGAGTTGCAGCACCGCCCTCATGTGTAACATACAGAGTTTTATTGTCACTATTGAGCCTCTCTATTTCAGCAAGATAGTTATGATTAAAAGAAGCGAATATAACCTGCTCCTCCATATCGTAGGCATATACTCTTGATACTACCATGGCTGCAAATGTATCCTTTTGTGCACTTGATATACCTTTGGCAGACGTAAGATCCTTAAGCTCAAGATTAACAGTTATATTCTGGGAGCTTGCATACTCAAGTACCTCATCAAGAGTGGATATTCTTGTTCCTGCAAAATTATCCTTCATCATAGATGACGACATACCTGTAAAATATGAGCTTTTATAGCTACCGAAATCAAGAGCCAGTAGCTCAGAATATGTATAGTCAGATATTGTTTTTTTGCTGCCAACTATGCGGGATAAATCGAGATCATGGAACACAACTATATAGCCATCCTTGGTAAGCTGTACATCAAGCTCAATCATATCCGCCCCAACATCTACTGCACGCCTAAAGGCTTCTATGGTATTTTCTGGTGCAATAGAGCAATAACCTCTATGAGCGATTACATCTGGAAGCTTCACTTCAAGGTAGCTCTCATTCGCTGATTCTTCACTCACTATACTTTCAGCTATACTAAGATCAACTATCTCACTGTTTTGTACACTATCCTCTGTAAGTCCTTTATCCTTGTTTCTATTAATCAGTTTATAACACGAAAAAAGCAATATCATGATAGATACTGCTGTTACTATTATTAAAAATGTATTGCCTTTTTTAGGTACTCTTGCCATTTTCTAGTCCTTACTTATATGTGATAAAAATATTCTAACATTTAGTGGCATAACGGTCTACCACCAGCTGTCCATACTATGATACAATTAACTAAGTAAATAAATGGAGGTAACAAAATGGCACAGAATCCAATAGTAACTATTACCATGGAAGATGGCGGTGTTATGAAAGCAGAGCTTTATCCAGAAATAGCTCCTAATACAGTTAATAACTACATTAGCCTTATTAAGAAGGGCTACTATGATGGACTTATTTTCCACCGCGTAATAAACGGCTTTATGCTTCAGGGTGGTGACCCAACAGGAACAGGTATGGGCGGCCCTGGCTATTCTATCAAGGGTGAATTCGCTTCTAATGGTTTTAAGAATGATCTTAAGCATACACCAGGTGTGCTTTCAATGGCTCGTTCAATGATGCCTAACTCAGCAGGAAGCCAGTTCTTTATTATGCATAAGACTTCTCCACATCTTGATGGTGACTACGCAGCTTTTGGTAAGGTTATTGAAGGTATGGAAGTAGTTAATGCAATCGCAGAGACTAAGACTGATTATTCAGACAGACCTGTTAACGATCAGAAAATCAAGACTATGACTGTTGATACATTTGGTGTGGATTATCCAGAACCAGAGAAATACTAATATTTCATTTAAAAAGCTTATAGTTAACAAATTAAAAATTCTCTCAATGCTTTCAACCTGAATTGGTATGAAGAATTGAGAGATTTTTTATACTTGAATTAATGTGAATATTCATAAATTATGAATGTGAATTAGATTGCTACATATCTATATATATTACTTATTAACATTATGGGTACAATATGTTGAAAACTGTGCAAAATTACTTTTTCGCGTTCACATTTTGTTCACATTTAGTTTTTTTTATGTTTAATTATGACACATTGTTTATCCACTTTTTGTTAGTAGTATATAATCATACAAAGGAAATAAATAGCAAGCTAAAAACGATTTTAGGAAAAACTTTTTCATAATATAAAGCCGGGTGACCGAAAGGTTGTCCGGCTTCCTCCCTTTTTATGGGGCTTTTTTATTCTCCTCGAAGCTCTGCTGCCATTTCCGACAACTTACGAAGTCTATGATTAACACCACTTTTTCCAAGAGGCGGATCCATCAATTCACAAAGCTCTTTTAACGATGCATCAGGATTATCAAGCCTAAGCTCCGCCATCTCCCTAAGGTTATCTGGCAAATTCTTAAGACCTATCTCTTTTTGCAAATACAATATGTCCGCTACCTGCTTATTACTTGCGTTGGTACTCTTAATGAGATTGGCGGTTTCACAATTAACCTTACGATTAAGACCATTCCGAAAGTCCTTCATAATAATGGTATTCTCCATATCCATAAGGCACTTATGAGCTCCCATTACATTAAGAAGATCAACAATAGACTGACCTTCCTTAACATACAGGATATGTCTACCCTTGCGCATTGTAATCTTGGCCTGTATATCATACTCCATAAGAATATTAAGGAGCGCTAAAAGCTCTTCTTCATCATCATGAACAAATTCAAGGTGATAGCTCTTATCAGGGTTAGTCACGGAACCAAACTCCAAAAAAGCCCTTTGTAAACGGGCTTTATTTGCAAGCTTATCACTGGACTGACATTTTTTGTCACTTGGAATATGAGCTAATATTTCATTTTTAACATCCTGGGAAAATGACATTATTTAATCTCCACATCTCTGTGTGAAATAGTAACACCATAATTACCCTTGTCCTTTATGGATTCATAAAGTTCATTGGCAAGAGTTACAGATCTGTGTTTTCCACCTGTACAGCCTATAGCTATTACAAGCTGGTGTTTACCTTCTTTGACATAGTTAGGTATTAGGAACTGCACCATATCAACCAGCTTGTCCCTAAATTCATGGGCTTCTTCAAAGCCCATAACATAATCACGGACGCACTGTTCATTACCTGTGTGATGCTTTAAATCATCGATGTAGAACGGGTTGGGCAAAAATCTTACATCAAAGACAATATCAGCATCAACAGGTATACCATATTTGAAGCCGAAGGAAAGAACTCGAAGCATTAACGAGTTGTACTCTTCTCCGTTCACAAATATCTTATCCATCTCTTCCTTCAAAACTCTGGTAAGAAGGTTAGAGGTATCAAAAACATAGTTGGACTTTTTCTTAATATTTTTTAATATTTTACGCTCTTTTTTTATGCCTTCCTCAACTGAACCATTGCTGGCAAGTGGATGCATACGTCTCGATTCCTTATATCTCTTAATAAGAACCTGATCAGAAGCATCAAGGAATAATATCTCTATCTCATATCCATTAGCCACAAGATTATCGAGTATCTTCTCAGCATCGGCAAAATTCTGATCGGATCTAACATCAAGACCTAGCGCAACCTTAGTAACCTCACTATTAGGTGTGGCAAGTAATTCTACAAATTTATCAATAAGTGGAATAGGTAAATTATCAACACAGTAGTAGCCTGCGTCTTCCAGCATTTTCATGGCTGTTCTTTTGCCCCCACCGCTCATACCAGTCACAACAACAAATCGCATTAGAAGTCCCCTATAAATATAACCTCAGGCTCTAAGGTTATTCCTGATGATAAAAAAACCTTATGAGCTACCTGATTCATCAATTCTTTGAAATCGGCTGCCGATGCATTACCCACATTAATGCAAAAGCCTGCATGCTTTTCACTAACCATGGCATCACCTACCCGGTAACCTTTAAGACCAGCCTCTGAAATAAGCTTTCCGGCAAAATGTCCGAGTGGTCTTTTAAATGTAGAGCCCGCTGAAGGATATTCAAGTGGCTGCTTTTCTCTACGCTGCTCAAGAAAATCATTCATTGTGGACTTAATCATCTCATAATCATGCTTAATAAGCTTAAGAGATGCTGATAATACAATACCATTAATACTTTTAAGTATACTTGTTCTATAGCCAAACTTCATATTACTGTTACTGTACTCATTAATCTGGTACTTACCACTATTATCCTTCTCAAGAATTCTGACGCTTACTACTATATTTTTCATTTCACCATTGTAAGCACCAGCATTCATAAGTATTGCACCACCCAGGGTTCCTGGGATTCCTGCAGCAAACTCCATTCCAGTAAGGCTATTTTCCAAGGCAATATTCGCTATCTGAGAAAGCATTGCTCCAGCACCTGCACTTATTACAGCAGTATCTACCGCTTCATCATCAAAAACTTCCTGATCCTCAGATAATACACATTTCATATTCTTGAAGTCACCATCAAGATGAATAACAGCTCCATTAAAGCCTTTGTCTCCAACCAAAATATTGCTTCCATTACCAAGAATAAAATATGGAATACCTTCTCGGTCCAATGCTCCAAGGGCCAGCAAAAGCTGACCCTCAGTATTAACAGTTATAAAATATTTAGCTGGACCACCTATTCTAAGGCTTGTATGCTTAGCCATTGGTTCATTCTTTAAAACATTATCTGAACCAAATAAAGTAACTAATTTATTGTACATAGATATAACCTATTCAAAAGCTTATTCAATTACCAGCTTGGCTGCTCCAAATATACCTGCATCATTACCAAGTGTTGCAAGAGCAAACTTACAATCACGAGATCCATGGAATACATTGCTCTCATAATGAGGCTTCATATACTTAATGAGAATATCTCCTGCCTTGGATACTCCTCCGCCTATTACAAATACTTCTGGATTAACAACACCTGCAACGCTTGCAAGTCCCTTACCAAGATACTCACCGAATTCCTCAGCAACCTCTATTGCAAGCTCGTCGCCTTCCTTAACTGCATCCCATACAACCTTGGCATTGATATCCTTGCCACGAAGACTACTTGGCTTATTATCCTTGGCCAGTCTTCTTCTTGTAAGACGGTTAACACCTGTAGCTGATGCATACTGTTCAAGACAACCCTTATTACCGCAGCCACAGCTATCTGTTTCACCATCGCGAACATGAATATGTCCTATCTCACCACCAGCTCCTGTGCAGCCAGTAAGAATCTTGCCATCGATGATAATACCACCACCAACGCCTGTACCAAGAGTAACAGCAACCATATTACTATGGCCCTGTCCGCCGCCCTTCCACATCTCGCCAAGTGCTGCAACATTAGCATCATTACCTGCTTCAACGCGGATACCATCTAAAAGCTCAGAAAGTGTATCCTTAACAGAGAATACTCCCCATCCAAGGTTAACACACTTATACACAACACCCTTACCATCAACAGGACCAGGAACACCGATACCTACACCGATTACATCCTCCTTGGCAATAGACTTCTCAGCCATTTTGCTCTTGATAGAACCTGCTATATCAGGAAGAATAAGCTTGCCACCCTCTTCCTTTCTAGTAATAATCTCCCACTTTTCGATTACTTCTCCGTTCTCGTCAAAGAGACCCATCTTAACTGTTGTTCCGCCTAAATCAACACCAAAAATCTTTTTCATATATATTACTTCCTTTACCTGATTATTCGTCGTCGCTATTAGCGCCCTTGATATTCTCCTGGAATCTCTTGTATAATTCCTGAGCCGCGTTATAACCCATCTTCTTCTGTCTGTGGTTAACTGCTGCAGACTCACAAATAATAGCAAGGTTACGACCAGGTCTAATAGGAATAGAATGACATACTACCTTATTGCCAAGATATTCTATGTATTCCTCTTCAAGTCCAAGACGATCATATTCCTTATCCTTAGACCACTCCTCAAGCTTGATAACTAAATCAATGGCCTGATCTTCCTTAACTGAAGATACACCAAATAATGTCTTAACATCAACAATACCAATACCTCTAAGCTCGATAAAGTGCTTTGTTACTGCTGGAGCCTTACCAATAAGTGTTTCCTCAGATACTCGTCTTATTTCAACTACATCATCAGTTACTAAACGATGACCACGCTTAATAAGCTCAAGAGCTGCCTCTGATTTACCGATTCCTGACTCGCCTGTAATAAGTACACCTTCACCATAAATATCAACAAGTACACCATGAACTGTGATACATGGAGCAAGCTTCACGTTAAGCCATCTGATAACCTCTGCCATGAAAACTGATGTACCCTTGTTTGTTGTAAGAATAGGTACTCCATATTTCTTGGCCGCTTCCATAAATATTGGATCAGGAACAAGATCTCTACAAAAAACAATACCTGGAGTAGGATGATTGAGAAGCTGATTGTATATCTCAACCTTTCTTTCATCAGAAAGAGCCTCCATATATGTATATTCAACAAAACCAATAATCTGAAGACGTGTAGCTTCGTAATGCTCGAAATATCCAGCCATCTGAAGCGCTGGTCTATTAATATCTGGCTGATTAATCTTAATCTTACTGATATCAATCTCAGGAGTAAGATTTGTCAGTTTCATCTTGTCAATAAGACGCTGTAAACTTATGCTTGCCATAGTACCCTCCAATATCCAATAAATGAAAATAAACCTTTATAGGCCATAGATATTAATATTATAGCCTATTTATTATATATAAAAAAGTCCTTCGGAGAATTAATCCGAAGGACTTAATTACATTAATATTAATAACTCCACTGATCCTGAACAAGATGAGCTGCTATATGATGACCAAGTAACATATAACCATTCTCGTTAGGATGAATGACATCGTAGAAGTAAGCTAACTGAGATGTATCATCATGATTATCCATAAAGCCTTCACCATAAAGATCAATAATTCTTATATCATAATTATCTGCTGCTTCCTTGATGTAATTCATGAACTTCACGAGAGGTACACTATCGTTACCATCTTCACATACATTAGGATAAATGGTTACAAAATAGATTGGCTTATCAGGCATCTGATTTCTAAGCATACTCATAAAGTAATTAACTTCTCCCTTGAAACTACCTTCAGCCGTAGAATCCTCAGAATAATTATCGTTGAAATTAGAGAAATCATTGAATCCTGCCATAACCACTAAAATATCAGTATCATCAGGAATAAATGATATATAACTAGGTACAATAAAGTCGCTGTATCGACCTATACAACCACCTGGTACACAGTAGCTCTTAACTTCGCAACCAAGAACTTCCTGAAGGAAGAAAACATAACTCTTTCTCTGTCCCTCAACAACAGTATCTGAACCTACACCGTAAGTAATAGAGTCACCAAGGAAAGTGATTTTCTTATTAGAAAAATCATAGGTGTTAAGCTCAAGAATCTGCTCATCTATTGTATTGATATTAGCTGTCTTTACCTGAGAATTAGCTTCGGAATAAAGGTTGCTTGCCTGTACCATAAGCTCTTCTATCTCAGCCTTATTATCATTGGCCTCCACAACAGGGTCAATAACATCAACTGTTATATCTGGTGTTGTTACTTCAGAATCATCAACAGAATCGTCAATTTCATCCTCACCAGTATAACCTTCAGCAATCAATTCCTTGGCTCTTTTCTCAATTTCCGACTCGAGAGAATGACGAATCTCTAATTCTACTTCCGATCTTACTTCATCATATAACTCAGATCGAATCTGTTCTCTAAGCTCTGCTTCACTGACCTTGTCGCCAAAACTACAGGCGGTGGTCATAAGCATTGTACATATTACAAGTGCCGTTACTATTTTTTTCTTCATATTCCGTCTTCCTTTCTAGTAATCCCCCAAAATATATGTAAGGCCAAGGTTACCCCTCGGCCTTATAACTAGCATTAAAACTTGTATACAACTGCTCCGTAAGGAGGTAAATTGAACTTAATAGCGTATGGCTTATTATCACATTCCATCTCGATAGCCTTGCATTCCTTAGGAAGAACTGCGCCATTACCGGCAAATCTTGTCTCGTCTGAGTTAAGCACAAGTTTATATTTGCCATCCTTAGGAACACCTACATAATAATCATCTCTGGCCATAGGAGTCATGTTGAGAACAAACAACATATTGTTCTTGCCATCCTTGGACTTACGGATGAAGCTGTAAGTACTTCTGTCAGCATCATCAGCATTAATCCACTCAAATCCATCCCAGCTATCATCAAGTTCGTATAAACATGGATTAGTACGATATAACTTAAGGAGTTCTCCTACATAGTCCTTCATACCTCTGTTAAGGTCATTGCCAAGAAGGAACCAGTCAAGCTCTCTCTTCTCGCTCCACTCTCTCTCCTGAGCAAATTCCTGACCCATAAAGAGAAGCTTCTTTCCAGCGTGTCCGAACATAAATGTATAGCCTACTCGAAGGTTGGCATACTTATCTACCTGATAGCCAGGCATCTTGTTAACCATAGAACACTTAAGATGAACAACCTCATCATGAGAAAGAGGCATAATATATTTCTCTGAGCTATTATAACTCATGGCAAATGTCATCTTGTTATGATTGCTCTTTCTAAAGAATGGATCAAGTTTCATGTAATCGCAGAAATCATGCATCCATCCCATATTCCATTTGAATGTAAATCCAAGACCACCATCTTCAGGTCTTGCTGTAACCTTAGGCCAAGCTGTAGACTCTTCAGCAATGGTCATGGCACCGATGTTAAGACCACGGATAATGGAGTTAAGATGTTTGAAGAACTCGATTGCGTCAAGGTTCTCATTGCCGCCATACTTATTGGCAACCCACTCTCCGTCCTTCTTACCATAATCAAGATAGAGCATAGAAGCTACCGCATCTACTCTAAGAGCATCGATATGGAACTCTCTAATCCAGTATAAAGCATTGGCAATAAGGAAGTTCTTAACTTCATTCTTGCTATAATTGAAAATCTTTGTACCCCAGTCTGGATGCTCGCCCAGTCTCTTGTCAGGATGTTCATAAAGACAAGTACCATCGAACTCTGCAAGACCGAAGGCGTCTCTTGGGAAATGAGCTGGTACCCAGTCAAGGATAACTCCTACACCCATAGAGTGAAGCTTGTTAACTAAATAAGCAAAATCCGCTGGTTCACCATATCGAGATGTTGGAGCAAAATATCCAGTAACCTGATATCCCCACGAACCATCAAAAGGATGCTCTGCAATACCCATGAGTTCCACATGAGTATACTTCATTTCCTTTAAATAATCACATATTCTGTCAGCAAACTGTCTGTATGTATAGAATCCATCCTCTGTTCCATCAGGATGCTTCATCCATGAACCAATATGACATTCATAAACTGACACTGGCTCTGCATAGTAATTCTTAGCTTTACGAGCCTCAAGCCACTTATCATCTGTCCACTTTATCTTACCGATATCATAAACCTTAGAAGCTGTACCTGGACGTAGCTCAGCATAGTTGGCATATGGATCGGCCTTATATATACCTTCTCCAGACGGTGTCAGGATATAGTACTTATACAAATCACCGACTGTAACCTTTGGAATAAATAACTGGTAAATACCACCTTCTCCCAGTTTTTCCATAGGATTAGCATCAGGATTCCAACCATTGAAATCACCAACAACACTTACTGTCTGAGCATTAGGTGCCCATACTGCAAAGAAGGTACCCTTCTTGCCGCCCTTGGTGCAAGGATGTGCACCAAGCTTCTTGTAAATATCATAATGAAGTCCCATACCAAATAGGTACTGATCATCATTAGATATAAAGACTGTTTCTTTTTTCTTGCTTTCTGCCATAATTGTAACCCTTCCTAAAACCAGTTTATATTTTTAACTTTAAGCTCTAAAATCTTTTTCCTTCAGTATTATCATATCCTCATAATCATATCTCTTTGATGTCAAAATATCAATAAATGTAGATAATCTAGGTCTCTTAGACTTAGCAATTGCTTCATCCACGATTTCTTCTATTTCAGCAGGAGTAACGTGATGCTCACCTATCTGAAGATCGCTGATTCTCTCATGAAGTGCAAGTACTCCTGTCTCCTCATCAATCTTGTACTCCTTAAGATATGCATAACGCTTAGCATATTCTGCAAGTGCATTGGCACTCATAGGAATAATATCAACTCTTGCATTGAAATAACCAGTAATTACACTGTATTCTCTGATAATCTTCTCTATATCCATCTTGGTATCAGTAAGGATAACTATAATACCATCAGTAGCATTCTCGAGTGCCATTGTAAGATTCTCAAGAGTGCTTCTGCTCATCTTGCTGGCCTTCTCGATGATAAGAGCACCGTTGGCAAGTTGCATAAGCATACCTGGTATATCCTTCTGATTCATCTTGATACCACTTATCTTAGCTACTCTGTTGGCACTGAAGTTGCTATCAATAAGCTGAATCTCCTTGATAATTGCCTTGGCAAGTCCAAGAACATTGGCCCCAGCGTCACCTGAGATAAGAACATTGCCAACATAACTTGCCAAACTGATAACATCAATGGCTTCAAGAATCTGACCCTTCATTTTCTTAGAATATAAGTAATCAGCAAATATAGTCTGCTCGTCCTCTGAGAAATCTCTCTCTTCATCGCTTACAGCATACTCATCGTTGATATCATCCATTGTTTCCTCGAAGGCCTGATCAGCAGCCTGCTCGAGTGCATCACCAAGATCATTGATCTCGGCTGTATTCATATTCTCTGAATATTCTCCCTCATAAAGAGCATCTTCATATTCTTCGTCGCTATAAGTTTCTTCAGAATCATCTTCAAGGGCTTCTTCGGATGTTACTTCCTCTTCAGATGTCTCCTCTAAAGTATCCTCGTCAGCTGATGCTTCCTCTGTATTTTCATCGGAAATCTCTTCTGATATAGCTTCTACAGCTTCTTCTGTAGACTCTATAGCATCTTCTGCCTCTGCCAAAGCTTCCTCAGATGCTTCCTCTAAAGTTTCTTCTGAATTCTCTTCTAAATTCTCATCAGCAACTTCTTCGGATGTTTTTTTGTCACTGTTCTCTTCAGAAACTTCGGAATCTGTCTCGGATTCTGATTCGTTCTCTAATTCTTCTGTTTCTGATTCAGATTCAGAAGCTGTTTCCGAATCAGCTTCATCTGTATTAGAAGCCTCCGAAACTGCAGGCTTTTCCTCTGCTACCTCTGCTACATCTGCAGCTTCGTTGTTAGCATCAGCTAATTCTGTATCAACATCCTCTGGATAATCATCTTCGTATACATACTCAACCCAGTTACCATCTTCATCATAGTAACCTTCGTAATCAACCCAGTTACCGTCCTCGTCGTAATATCCGGTGTATTCAACCCAGTTACCATCCTCATCATAGTAACCATATTCATCACCTTCGTAGTACTCGCCTTCATAATCCTCAGAAGCGTACTCTTCATTAACATTTGAAGCGGCACTAGCAGTTTCTTCAGTAGCCGCGCCTTCATCCACAAGTTTTAATCCTTCTGGCTGCATTTCCTTGGTGATAATCTTCTTAGGCTCAACACCAGCTTTGACAGTATCATTAACAGCATTGACAACAAGCGCTGCTCCTTCACCCGCAACATCAATGGCTGCACCTGCCACATCACCTGCGGCACCTATAGCTGAACTAGCTACTGCTCCAGCCTCAGCTCCTTTTGCTGCCACGCCAGCTACTGCCGCGCCAGCCACTACTCCGGCTGCTACTCCGGCTGCTGCACCTGCCGCAGCTGTACCAGCTCCAAGAGTTCTTGCTGCCTGTCTGTTATCTTCTTCAATTGCCTTATTAACTTCATCCCATATGCTTCCGCTATAAGTCTTATTAAGAGCTGCTGTTGCATCAAATGGCTTATCATTTTTATCTGGAAGAACTCTGTCTAGTCTTCTCTTGTTCTGCTCTATTTGCGCAATTATAGTATCACTCTTGCTGTCCTCATAATCAGCGAATATACGACCTGTCTTCTCCATGAAGCTTTGCTTGGTCTCTTCGTTCTGACGAAGTTCCTTTCTTCTCTTGAGATTCTCCCACTCAGAAAGAACATCTACGATATTCATCTGACCAGTAATCTGCTTCTCAATTGGAAGTCTGTCAGGTACTACAAGTGATATCTGACCATCACTTTCATATGAAAGCTGATTATCAAAGGCTTTTATCTTATTATTATTTTCTATTCTATTAAGCTTAGTAGGTGCAACATTCTGAGGAGCTCTGTTATCAGTAGAACCATATTTACCTACAAATGAATCTGGCTTACTAACAGGCTTATTATCTACGGCACTATTAACACTAGCTGAGTTAATAGGAGCTGTAGTCCTTTCTGTTGCTACAAACTCTACTCCTGGAATCAGGTTATTGAGCATATTAAGCGGAACCTGATCAATTACTATATCACCAGTCTTATCATCAAAGAATGTTTCTCCACTTCCATATAATGACTGTTCAGCTGGTATATACGCTGTTTCATCAGGAGCCACATAGCTCTGGTTTTCATTTCGAGCGTAATTACTCTCCATAGTTGGCTGCTCAGCATATGACTTCTCATAATACTGCTCTTCCTGATAAACAGGTTCATCAACAGCTACGGCCTGATCGTTACCATAGTACTGTTCATCAGCAGCTACGACCGGATTATTACCATAGTACTGTTCATCAGCATAATACTGTCCTGATGTTTCCTGCTCCATAGGCTTAGCAATATCCTGAGTAATAGAACCTGTTGAAGAAAGGCTCTGTGTGTC
Source organism: Lachnospiraceae bacterium UBA1748 (assembly GCA_002314855.1). Taxonomy (GTDB): domain Bacteria; phylum Bacillota; class Clostridia; order Lachnospirales; family Lachnospiraceae; genus NK4A136. The sequence continues at coordinate 16,732 of DCHQ01000033.1, read as the reverse complement.
ATACTCCTCACCCATAAGGTCTCTCATGCTTTCTGCAAGAACCTTCTGAAGGTTGATAGTATTGAACTTACTCATATCAATGGTCTTAACATGAAAATCATCTTCGCCATCGATTCCTGGAACCTCTTCATCACCTTCATAAGCACGTAAATCATCTTCTACAGCATATCGACCGTTATATATCTCCTGCTGATAAGAGGTGAGCTTCTCATGAAGCATTTTAAGCTCCATAGCCTTTATAACAAATGGTCCATTACCAAACCATGAAATAAGCTGGTCACATGTCTCCACGCATCTGGTTGCAAGACCCATACGATGATACATATAAGCAAGCTGATAAGCCCATTCTGCATGATATGACATATCACAAATCTTCTCGAGCTGCTCTACTCTGTCTTCGTAGGAAGCTTCCTCAAGCTCAAGAACCTTATATTTCAAAATAGCTCCACCAACATCCTTAGGTGCCATTTTGTTATATACACTCATATATTGAAGAGCTGATATCAAATCACCCATATCGAGATACAGCTCGCATATTCCATACACTATTGTTTTACTATTAGGATTCTTGTCATATGCAAGAAATAAGATGTCGAGAGCCTCTTCAAATCTTCTATTAATCTTGTAAAGATCACTGATTCTCTGAAGCATAGTAAAACTACGAACCTTACGCCAATCGATACGGTCCGCTATCTCTACTGCATCTAAAAACTGCTCGTTAGCAACGAGAGTCATTATTTCTTCTGATAGAATCTTATATTCCTGTTTATCCATATTATGTATACCTCAAAATAAACAAAAATCCCCCAAATAAACATAATCCCACGCACTAAAGTGTACCATACACTGTACTTAATGTCAAAAAAAGCCCCTATATTTAATAGAAGCTTTTATGTTAACAACTATATCTTGTGGAAATCATATATTACTCTGTCGATTTCCATATTATTTCAATAATTACTGAGCATCATATACCACCATAAGCCCAGGAGATATACTAGCTACCTCATAATTATTGTCCTTGATAAACTCATAAAGACGTTTTTCTTTATTACCAAGCGGTGCATCATCGCTCTCATGAAGTAATAGCTGTTCGTACACAGCAGGATCTATTGCGATATATGGTAATTTCGAGCCATTATCAATGGACGCCTGTAATTCTTCCATTTCTCCTGCATATTTACCAGTGCTATACGACTGAAGACTAGGCCAAGAAGAAGAAATGGCTGGCTCAAGCTCATAATAAAAGGCTACTCCTGGGACATCTCCGAATATTAATACCTTTCTATCCTTATCCACCAGTATCTGTGCCACCTCATCCATCGCCATCGCTTTATTGGACTGAGTCTTTACATACTTAACTGCAGGTACACTACTTTGCAGGCTCTGACTCATCTCTTTACCATCGCCAAATGTATAGGTAAATCCAAAATTAATGGACTGATATGCAAAGAAGCATATATATAATACAAACGCCAGCTTGAAACCAAGAGCTCCCTTCCAATCAGGAATATTTTTAATTACATAAAATAATACTGGCAAAACGAAAAACAGATTGTTGCAGCTAGCATATATTTCATTGTTGGTACCAAGTGGTGTGATAGCTATAACAATAAGGGATAACACTGCTGCCAGCCTTAGGTTTGCTGGCTGATTTTTCATAAATGCAATAACTATAAACATCACAATTGAAATACCTAGAACACAGGCCCCTGGCCAGTAAAAGCTAGAGGTCTCCTGATAATCAAAAGTGAAATGATTAACCCTGTACATATAGGCAAGTACAGTCACAGACATAAGAACTATGATGGCTGCTGATATGCTATGTAAGGTTTTGGCAGTTTCTTTTGGCATATTTCTTTTTTCAATCAACCAATTTACTGCATACCATAATATAAATGACAGTATAAATAAGATAACCAAAAACTTCTGATAATATAAGGAATTACGAAATGCGCAGTATATACCATAAAGCATACCCTGCCCAGAATAATCGGCAGCCTCACCTGTCATAGAGAATAATTCAGTGATAGCAGTTATATAACTTGATGGCCCCTTTATTAATGATATAATAGCCACCCAAAATACCACGCTTCCAAAATATCCTAATATACATAAACCTGTTTTTTTTGCACAGTCTATAAGCTTAACTTTATTGATAATACACCAGTAAAATAAGCCAACTATTAATGCCATTTCGCATAAATTAGGAAAGCGAACAAAAACATTGGTCCCAAGACATATTCCTGCAACGACTAGTAGCCTGTCTCTTCCCTCTGTAAGCGCCTTATACAAAAAGATTGTTCCAAGGAAAAACAATAGGTAAGACAAATAGTTATACACAAGTGCAGTAGGGCACCAGCATAAACCAAGGGCAATAAGCTCAGCAAAAAACGTTATGCCGCTTGATATCTTAAGAGTTTTTCTGGCAAAAAAGTAAGCAGCGAGCGCTATAGCCACTTTAAAAATAGAGGTATAGAAATTAAGTCCTATAAGGGTATGGCCAAAAGGAAGGAACGTAAATAAACGCCCTGCCACACATGATAGAAACGTGGAACAAAACCACATATTATCAAGACTGGAAAGGTATACAAAATTGCCATAGTTATATCCTGTATCAGCAAACTCAATACCTCGACCTATCTTACAAAAACCAAAAACTACTAAAATAACTGGCAATACTATATTCCCAATGATTTTTCCGTCCAGTATTTTATACGCGGTTTCTATTAACTTGTTTTTATTAAAATCTTTTTTGTTCATTAAATAATATCTTCTATATTATCTTCTATGTCGTGATCCATTTTTTGACTTACTGTGTACAAAAATCATAAGAATACTGGTAATAATACCTATAAGCCAAACAACCTTTTCGAATCGACTTGGTTCTGTATTGATACCTTCACGTACTGCTTTTTCTATTGATGATTTGGCATTCTTAACTGCATCATTAAAAGAAGCATCTCCAGAATTTTTCTCAAGTATCTTAAGCATTCTGTCATATTGTGGTTGAAGCCCACCATTATATGAAGTACTAATTGTATTTTGAATATCCTTTTTTACAATCTTATAAATTTTAGGATCTATTATTGTTTTTTCAAATACTGCAGTTAATTTGCTAAGAAAATTAGCATAGTACAATGCATCTTTATACAGTGGATCATCACGAAGCTGCATAAAGGATTCGAGCGTTATTACATGCTTATTATTAACAAGAATGTCTGTTAATACAATGTCTTTAATCTTAGAAATAATGCACCTAAATTTCGCATATTTCTCTTTTTCATCATCGTATTTATTATCCACAAATATAGATTCAATTAATTCTTCATCACTACTAACAGTATCCTGAGTTTTCTCTTCCGATTCAGACTCGGAACTCTCTAAAATTTTCTCTATAAAAATTTCTTTTGTTTTTTCTTTTGAAAGAGAAGGATTTTCATGTTTTAAATAATCAACAATAATAGTATACGCACTATGGATTCTCTCCCACTCTTCTGGGTTTTCCTCAGGATGATACCCTTTTATCTTTCTAGCGTATGCCTTCTTAACTTCATGAACATTATCAGTAGGTGCTATATCTAATACGGCAAATTTTCCAATAATATAGTTATTCATTTATTTTCCTCCAGCATAGAACCTTTTTATGTTGCACAACTTACTAATCTTAGCAATAAGATTAAATCTTCTTGATACCTATTTGTTATTATCCTCATCCCAGTCACTGAATAATTTTTCTATTTCTTTGTCCTCGCCTTCCATCCAACTACTATCAAATGGAGATACTTCCTGATTATTATGATTAATCATTAATTCCAAAGCTAAAAGATAATTTCTTATATATTCACGTATTTTCTTTCTTTTAATAGGGTCGCCTTCTTGCTGTAAATCATTCTGATAAAAATCCAGACGTCTACTAAGCTCTGCTCTATCCCTATTACTACATAGAGGAAAGAGTCTCTCTGCCCATTCCATTATCTGAATATCTTCCGCATTAGATCTTGACGATAACCTAAATGAATTTAATATTTCAATACGCGCTTTGATTTCTTCTTCCGTCTGATTAAGTTCATTGTCGATTAAGACTTCATTTTTTTCTATTCCGAAATATGGTACTTCTATATCTACAACCAGGATACCATTTAGATCATACGTAAATGAAACAAATACCGGAGTACCTTTTGGTGCAGGTGAAGGGAAATCAACCTGTATTTCACCCATCTTAATGTTTTGATCTGCATACATCTCTTCGCCCTGGAAAACATCTACCACAACAGCCTTTTGATCATCGTTTACTGTTGTATATATATGAGTTGAACTTACTGGTAATGCTGTATTTCTTGGAATTATAAACGATGATAATGCTCTTTTTCCATAATGATTATAAACGCTAGTTCCTAAAGAGTAAGGACATACATCAGTAAGTATTAAATCCTTTATTTTCTCATTTCTCTCTTTAATGCCTGCGTATACACCCATACCTATACCCACAAGTAAATCAGGGGATACCACTTCTATATCATCTCTTTCAAGAATTCTACTTATACCATGTTGAACAATTGGCATTCTACTTGTTCCACCAACTAATACAACATCTGTTATATCATCCATACTCATTTCTGACTGACGAAGTACCTCTTGAATAGGCGCACTTATTTTCTTAAGAACATTAGCTGAAATCTTAATTAATTCTGAACTAGTTATCTCCAAATCCTTATTGATATTAGGTGTTCTTACCATCATCTTGGCTTTACTGTTTAAAGTTAATTCTTTTTTCACATTTTCAGCGGCCTTAAGAATAGAATTGTACTCTGACTGTGATATTTTTTCTTGCCTAATATCATGTTTCAACATAAAGTAACTGGCTATGGCCTTGTCAAAATCAAGACCACCAAGCATATTGTTACCACTTACTGAAATAATCTCTATTACATTGGAAAAAGTCTCTAGAAGTGATATATCAAGTGTTCCACCTCCAAAGTCAAAAACAAGAATTACCTTTTCTTCAAATTCATCTTCTGAACATTCTTTTACGCCACGTAGATAGCCTAAAGCTGCTGCAGAAGGCTCATTAAGTATTCTATTAACAGTAAGTCCTGCTAACTGACCTGCCATCTTAGTTGCTTTTCTTGCCTTATCATCAAAATAAGCAGGCACACTAATAACAGCCTCATCTATGGGCTCTCCAAGAAAATTCTCTGCATCCTCTTTTAAACTACGAAGCACAAATGAAGATAATTCTACAGGCGAATAATCACCATACATTGTCTTCTTACCCATGCCTCTCTTGAAACATTCGTAAGTTGAATCAGGATGAGTAATTAATCTTTCTTTGGCTGTTTTACCAACATACACTGTTCCATCTTTATCAAAGCTAACAATACTTGGTGTTAAAAACTCACCAAAAGCATTAGGTATTAATGTGGACTTATCATCTTTCCACACACATACCAAACTGTTAGTTGTTCCTAAATCTATACCAATTATTTTTTTCATTTACTAAGTTATCCTTTATCTTAATGTGCTAATAAATATTTATATAATACTATCAAATCATTTATTTAGTTACAAATATAAAAAAAGAACAACGAGCTAACCTCATTGTTCTCTTAAGTAATCTATTTATTCAAATACCTTCTTAATACTATCGTAATGAAGGAATATTCCCTGCTCTGCAAAAGCTTTGATTTCATCAACAGTAGCAAGCATAAATCCATCTGTCTCTGATTCCTGTGGCTTAACATCACTTTCATCAAAATCCATTTCAAATCTATAGATATCTACAAAGTAATTATCACCCTCGCCAGGATTCTCTCTCTTATAAGAGAACTGATATGCATCCTTGCAACCAGATACATCTATGCCAGTTTCCTCAAAAACTTCACGGCATACTGCCTCGTGAGATGTCTCACCAGCCTGAACGCCACCGCCTGATACTTCCCACCAGCCTGGAGCCCATGACTTAGTCATAACTCTCTTAGTAATAAGAAAACGCCCATCTATATGTTTAATTACGCCAAGCACTGTAAGGTGATATTCACCATCCTTAAGAATCCAGTCGTTCTTCTTCATGGTACGACCAGTTAACTGCTTGTTAGCATCATATATATCCCACATTTCCATAACTTTATTTCCCTTCTAATAAATCCGAAAGTGTTGCGAAATCCTGAAGCGAGAATGTCTCACCACGAACAGTTTCTGACTTACCCATCTTAACTAATGCTTCTACTACCTGCTCTCTTGTAAGGCCAAGACTCTTTTCATTACTAAGTCCGTTGGAAAGTGTCTTACGTCTCTGATTAAATGATGCTCTAATTAATCGGAACATATACTCAGGACTATTAACCTTAACTGGAGTTTCTTCATATATATCAAGTCTTATAACACTGCTTGAAACCTTAGGACGAGGCATAAAGCACTCTGGTGGAACAACTGCCACAATGTGTGGATCAGTATAATACTGAACTGCGAGGCTAAGTGCTCCGTAATCCTTGCTGCCTGGTCCTTCCTGCATTCTATCAGCAACTTCCTTCTGAACCATAATGGTAATACTCTTAAGAGGAACCTTGTTCTCTAGAAGTCCCATTACTATAGGTGTAGTGATGTAATATGGAAGATTTGCTACAACCTTGATTGGCTTGCCATTATTATACTTATCAGCAAGAGCAGCAACATCTACCTTAAGAATATCCTCATTGATAACTGTTACGTTGTCATACTCAGACAAAGTCTCCTTAAGAATAGGAATAAGGTTATCATCTATCTCAACCGCTATTACCTGCCTAGCCTGTTCACAAAGATACTGAGTCATAGTACCAATACCAGGGCCTATCTCAAGTACACAGTCATCCTCTTCGATTTCAGCTGCAGAAATAATCTTTTCAAGCATACTTTTATCAACTAAGAAGTTCTGACCAAACTTCTTTCTGAAATCAAAATTGTATTTACTTATAATAGCAGCTGTTTGGGAAGGAGTACCAAGTGATGCCATATATACCTCTTTTCAAAGCAATACGCTACTCTACGATGAATAGCAATAGAATACTATAGAAACCTACTTGCAAATATATGTTTACAAAAACAAAAAAAGCCCAACCCCAGCATCAAGTGCTAAAATCAGACTCTTTAGTGCACCGCCAGGGGCTCGAAC
>DCHQ01000033.1:0-9535 GCA_002314855.1 Lachnospiraceae bacterium UBA1748 | reverse complement strand
TCTACCAACTGAGCTAGCGGTGCGTCTCACGCGCAAGATTTAATATAGCACAAGGATATATATTGTGCAATACTTTTTTTTAAATTTTTTAAAAAAATTTTTAATATACCACCTTTGATATATAATTAACGCTTTTTTATGCGTATGTTATAATGTATGAACTGTTAATCAATGACTATATTATAATGAATAAAACTAATATATGGAGTCTTGCTATGATTTTTGATTCACATGCTCACTATGACAGTCATCAATACAATGATGACAGAGAAGCTGTTATAGAACAATTAAAAAATGAAAATGTCGGGAAAGTTGTTGATATTAGCGCTGACATAAAAGGAATTGCTAATGTCCTAGCTTTGGCAGATAAATACGACTATATATATGCATCTGTAGGGGTTCATCCTGATGAGGTTGAAAATCTTACAGATAAAGATTTTGAATATATAAAGGAAAAGGCCTGTCATAACAAAGTTGTAGCTATAGGTGAAATCGGCCTCGATTATTTCCGAGAAGATGAATACAACAAAAGCAGGGCAAAACAAAAGGAGTGGTTCGAGCGCCAGCTTGTACTAGCTAGAGAGCTTGATAAGCCTGTTATAATTCATTCAAGAGACGCCTGCGTGGATACTCTTGAAATAATGAAAAGAAACAGTGATCTTCGATATGTAATGCACTGCTACTCTTATAGTAAAGAAACTGCTAGAGAGCTTCTGGAGCTTGGTTGTATATTCGGAATAGGCGGAGTTGTAACATTTAAGAATTCTAAAAAACTAAAGGAAGCTGTCGAATATATACCACTTGATAAGATAATCCTTGAAACAGACTGTCCATATCTTGCTCCTGACCCATTTAGGGGCACCAGAAACAAGTCGGGGTATATAAAATACGTTATTGATGAAATAGCCCGTATTAAGGGTATTAGCCCTTCTATCGTGGAAGATACATGTTGGATTAATACTCATAATTTCTATAATTTATCTTTATAATATAAACATACAAAATAAGACCACCATTACGGTGGTCTTATTTACTGTTTGTCATAATATTTTTTACCGCCACTTGGCAGGAAATATGTTCGTATATATCCATCTGTAGATACTATCACAAATTCATTGGTCTCTTCTAGGTAATAAACATCATCGCCATCCTCACCTTCAAGTTTATGAAGTGAATTCGGATTGGTCACTACCTTCGATGCTGCTGCCTCATAGCTTTCTTTTGAATCAAATCCCATCTCAATACCATGTTTTTCATAATGCTGAGTCAGTAACTTATCATTACGGAAGTAATATTTAACTTCGTCATCGTCAATATTAGCATCCTGTTCGTTATCACCAGGCTCTTCAACTATGGTATCTGATTCTTCAGCATTTAATTCTTCATTATCCTGCTCTTCATTGTCTGAATCCGCTATATCTACAGTATTTACTATATCTTCCGAAGCTTCATTGGTAGTATCGCTAATAGTTTCTGTATACTGGGTGTCTTCCGGATAATTATCAGTATCACCTATCTGCACATTTTTACTGTACAAATATGCAAAAGCGGCCAAAAAGACTATAAATACTATTAATTTAATAATGTTTTGTTTGTTTAAATTTTTCATAATTATTTTGCCAATGAGAAGTTAGTTATATACCAGTGATCATTAACATTCTGATATAAAAGTTCAAAATCCATGTCTTCGTCATAGGTTACGCCTCTGTATACCCTATGAACTCTGTAATGAGTTTTTGCTGTAAAATACATATCTGAATAGAACTGAACCTCTACAAGCTCTGCTTCCTGTATTTCAAGCTCACTAGGCGCTCCTGCCCAGCCAATACCCTGCTGCGCACTGCTTATAGCATTATATGCCTCAGAACCATATACAAGATAAGGAGATATGCTGCCAAATCCCACAAGATTGTTGAGATTTCTAATATAAAGTCTACCACCTTCTATAACACCATTAGTTACTCTTTCAACAAGCTCAGGGCTGGCATATGTGTATAATTCATAGTTGCCTTCCTCTGCCACAGCAAAATCATAAGGCTCACCATCTATTTTTAATTCAACTAATGGCTCTTCAATAAGGTTATCAACTCTGTAAGTAATAGTACCGTGACTTACACCTGATTTCTCAATTGCTTTCTTAGCAATAAGTGATGAGAATTCATTTTCCTCTACTACATATGTTTCATCGAGCTTCTGACCATTAACATAAACATCTGCTCCCATAGGGGCAACAATATCAACCCCTCGTAGCTCCGTATTAACATAAAGACTGGCCTGATCAAGCTCGCACATATGAAATCCAAAGTCATCTGATTCTGGCTTCTGTGCAAGTAAAACCTTACCTATTTCAACACCATCGGCCTTAATACTATACTTAGGTTTACGCTCTCCAAATTTCTCATCTCGCTCAAAAGTTAGTGTCTTTCCTTCTATACTGTCATTTAAAACTTTTTGTATATTTTCTGGTTTTTCAAGACTGCTAACCATAGAAACAAATTCTGGAGCAAGGTTAACAAGATTATCACTATTATAAATAGCCATCTCTTGTTCCATAACAAGATCTGGGTTAGCTGCTGCCATAGATACATCGTAATTCTTCTGATAATTACTACATACGCTCCACAGCTTACAGCCAATAATTACGATAGCTATTGCCCATAATAAACTATATGCAATTAATACTTTTTTAAACGTTATCTTATACTTCATTATCTCTATAAATTCCTATTCTGGTCTGACACAAACCGCATTAGGAACCCCTCTGGCTCCGTAGATGGACATTACAACATTCTGAATTTCACCATTATAATATAGAACTGTTGAACCACCACCATCGAGATTACCGGCATTAACAACATCAAAGCTAAGCATTACATCAACCATATCAGACATGGATGCACCAAGACTCGATGCCTGTCTACCATCAATAGTAAGTAGGACTACAGCACCATCGGCTCTTTGTCCAAGAGCTGTTCTTGGATTTAGTCCGCCACCTTTGCCGCCAACATTAACACCTTCACCATTTATGATAAGGAAAGGATTACACTGAAGTCCGTCACGAATACCAAGGTCTATAGCACTTTGGCCTGACATATAACCACATATAAGAACACCTTCTTCATTGAAGCCCATTAGGTTATAGAAACCACCAGCACTACCATATACCATTTTTCCATTAGAAAATACACATCCAATAGGTGTACCACCGTCACCATGGCCACCTGTATCAACAAAGAATCCTCCATTAGTAGCTGCTATCGCTCCATATCTGTCTGCAATGGAAGGTACAGATATACCAGGGCCACCATCGTAAGTATCTCTTGGAGTTCCAATAAACACACGACTAGGGTCAGAAACAACCATAGCTATACCAGTAAAGGTAGTACCTGCTATCTCATGAAATTCTATTCCATTTTCCATATAAACATTAACATCAAATGAAGAATCTGCTATATTACCATTTGCCTCTGTTTCTAATGAGCTATTTCCCTCTGACTCAGATGTTTTTACTGCTATCTGAACAATGGAAGTATCAGTAACATCATTAATTTCCTGAACACTGTTTTTCTCTTCAATAGCTGCTATTTCTTCTGGAGTCAAATATATATCAGCTAAAAAGCCTCCAGCACTACTCTCACGCACTGATAAAACAAAAAGCTCCTTTATTTGTGATGATGGTCCCTTGGTTACTATCCACATCACCACATAAAGACCTATTATTACCATAAGAAGAGTAACACCTAAAAAAGCAAAAAAGCGGCCTATAAACTTAACAATTTTGCTTTTTGATTTTTTCTGAGATTCTGGCTCTTCTGTAGAACTATCCTCTGAACTATCCTCTGCCTTCACTTCTTCGGATTCAGATTTTGATTCAGCTGTTTCTTTTAATTCTTCTTTAGTTTCAGAATTTTCTGTGCTTGTAGTATCTGCTTCTGAGGATTCTTCTTTAGCTTCTTCACTTACTTCGTCTTGAATGTCTTCCTTGGCCTCTACATCTGTTTCTATATTAGCCTCTGTAGTAGCTTCTTTATCAGCTTCTATATTAGCCTCTGTAGTAGCTTCTTTATCAACTTCTTTATCAGCTTCTTCAGAAACTTCCGTAATCTCGTCAGTTACTTCGGATGCTTTTCCTGTATCGGATTCAGATTCTGATTCTGTTTCAGGTTCTGCTTTTGAATCTTCCGATTTTACATCCTCTTCGATGCTTTCTAAACCAGTATCTTCACCATCAAGATCGAGTATTTCTATTTCTTTCTCTTTTTCTATATCGTTTTCTTTTTTATTATCGTTTTTCTTAAATAACATCCTGTTATATTGCTTTCTTAAAATTTATCTAGTAAATAGCTTTAAGTCAGTAATAAAGATTTTATCACATTTTCATACAAAATCTAAGTAAATCTATTATATAAGTGCTTTTCCAATAAGTGCAGCGCCTATTACTCCTGTATCCTCACCAAGACTAGGTGGGATAATATAGTCTTTCGGAAGAGGTATATATCCATTAAGTATATCGGCCACCTTTTCTCTAATCATATCGTATAAGCCGTCCTGATGCATAACTCCACCCCACAGTACTACCTTTTCAGGAGAATAACACAGACAATAATCCGCCACTGCCTGAGCAATATAATAGCTTTCTATTTCCCATACAATAGATTCATTATATAGCTCTACAGCAGGCTTGCCCCATCTCTTTTGAATAGAAGGTCCACATGCTAAGCCTTCAAAACAATTTTTATGGAATTTACAACATCCATCATATTTGTCTTCTGGATGCTTAGTCATAAGTATATGACCAGCTTCTGGATGCATAAGACCATGGGCAAGACCGCCATTAATATATAATCCAACTCCTATACCTGTACCTATAGTTATATATATAGCGGATTCACAGCCCTTCGCTGAACCATAGACGACTTCACCAAGAATTGCACCATTAACATCTGTATCTATTCCAATAGGCACTCCTAACTCTTTAAATGGCTCAACAAAGCTAACATTCTCCCAGCCTTCCTTAGGTGTACGAAGTATACATCCATATTTATCGGACGATTTATTAAGATCAATAGGACCAAAACTGGCTATACCAAGTGAAGCTATTTCAAATCCTTTGAAATAATCCACCATATTTTTAAGTGTTTCATCCTTGCCTAAAGTAGGGAAGCTTACTCTATCAATGATTTTTCCCTCATCATCCATTACTGCACATACCATTTTGGTGCCGCCAGCTTCTATTCCACCATATAACATAAAAATACCTCTCTCGTGTTTACACTTATGTAATAACTATAGTCATTTTATCATATTAATGAACTATTTTTGACCGTTCGTGACATTATAGACATTATATATGATGATTCACATATACATTTAGATATGAAAAGAGACAACCAAGATTAACCTGATTGCCTCTTTTCGAGTGTTGTATGAAGAAATTGATTATAAGCTGTTATTAGGCTTTAACTTTTGCCTTCTGTCTGTTATTAAATATTTCGAATACTACTGCTGCAAGAAGAACGAAACCTTTAACGATCTTCTGCCAGTTAGCGTCGATTCCCATAAGGCTCATACCGATATTAATAACACCGATAAGTGTAGCACCTACAAACATACCGAATACGCTACCTGAACCGCCATAAGCAGATACACCACCTACGATACATGCTGCAATAGCATCCATTTCGAAGTTTGTACCAGCGTTAGGATTAGCTGATGTAAGTCTTGCCATTGTCATCCATGCTGCAATTACTGTAAGGAACTGCATATTAAGGTATGCAAGGAAAAGAACGGCCTTAGTATTAATACCAGAAAGTCTTGTTGCTTCCATATTTCCACCCATTGCGTAGAAGTATCTACCAATTGTTGTCTTGGAAATAATGAAATCATATATAAGAGCTATTACCATAACCCATACAAGTGTAAGTGGAATACCCTTATATAATGCAAGCTTGATAGCAAAAAGAACTATAATTGCACAAATGATACAGCATCTTATAATAAGTGACTGCATTGTTTCAGCTTCATAGCCCTTGCTAATCTTATTAGCTCTTGCTCTAACCTGTAAAATAACAAATACTACTGCTCCAATAATACCTATAATTACACTTGTAAGATTGAAGCCAGGAATCTTAAACACATCTGGAACAGTTCCATTGAATAGATTAAGGAATGCCTCTGGAATATTACCTATTGAACCATTCTGACCAACTACTGCTGTACCAAGTCCTCTAAATGCAAGGAATCCAGCAAGTGTTGCGATCCATGGTGGAATATTAAGATAAGCGATAATATATCCAAGTGCTGTACCAATAACTAAACCTACACCAAGCATAATAACCATTGCTGCTGGTACTGGCACTCCATAATTAACCATGAGCTGAGCACCTATTGCATCAACCAAACATACAGCTGCACCAACAGATAAGTCGATGTTACCCTTGATAAGCATACACATTAACATACCGATTGCTAATACATATACATAGGCGTTCTGAACAATAAGTGAGTTAAAGCTTGATGCTGAGAACATACGTCCCTGAGTAGTTATTGTGAAGAAGATAACAACAAGTACAAGGACAATCTGCATCGTATGTTTTTTAAATATTTCTCTAAAATTCATGTCGATTCTCCCTCCTTACTTCTTCTGCTTCTTTGACATTACATCAAAGATTACTGCAATCAGTAATACGAGGCCCTTAACTACCTTCTGATAGTTAGCATCAATACCCATGATACTCATACCCTGATTGATAACACCCATAAGTAATGCACCAATGATAACTCCTGGTACTGTACCGATTCCACCATATGCAGAAGCACCACCTATGAAGCAGGCACCAATCGCATCCATTTCGTAGCCCTGTCCAAATGTTGGCTGAGCATTGCTCTGTCTAGCAATTGTAAGGATACCAGCAAGGGCTGCGAGAAGACCCATATTTACATAAGCAAAGAAGAATATATTCTTTACGTTGATACCAGAAAGCTGTGAAGCCTTCTTGTTACCACCAACTGCGTAATGATAACGACCAATTTTAGTTTTCTGTGTTACATAGCCATATACAAGTACAACAATTAATATCCAGATAAGAGCTGTTGGAATACCCTTGTACTGTGAAAGCTTGTATGTTACCCACATAGCTACTGCACTGATAATACCTACTTTAACAATTGTTCCTAAAAGAGGAGTTGTTTCATAGCCTCTTTTCTGGCTGTTGATACGTCCCATTATTGTGATAACGATAAATGCAATAACACCTAAGCCACCTGCAAGCATACAAGTAATGTTAAGTCCATCGCCACTACCAATGAAATCAGGTATATAACAATCGGCGCCACCACCAAAAGCTTTAAGATATGACTCATTACTAATAGTAACAGTCATACCCTGAAGTACTACGTTACTGAGTCCTCGGAAAATATACATACCTGAAAGAGTTGCAATAAATGGAGGTACGTTGATATAAGCTATCCAGAAGCCATGCCATATACCTACCAGAATACCAATGGCAATCATGATAAGTACAGCTACCCATGGATTAATATGCTTATCCATAACAACGCCACCAATCGCACCTGCAAAACAAACAACTGAACCAACGGAAAGATCGATGTTACCACCTGTTAAGATACACATCAACATACCAACTGCAAGTACTACAACGTATGCATTCTGTGAAATAAGGTTGTTGATGTTCTGAGGAAATAGAATACTTCCATTAGTTGTGTAGTAAAAAAGAATAAGTACAGCTACGAGTACAATGACCATAGTGTATTTCTTAAAAAATGCAGCAATATTTCCTGAATTCACTCTACTCACTCCTTTCATTCTTCATAATACAAGCCATAATAGCTTCCTGACTTGCGTCTTTCTGAAGAAGTTCACCAACAAAGCGACCCTCATTCATAACATATATTCTGTCACTCATACCGATGGTCTCTGGAAGCTCGGATGAAATCATGATAACTGACTTACCCTGTGCTACAAGATCATTGATGATACAGTAAATCTCGTACTTGGCACCTACGTCAATACCTCTTGTAGGCTCATCAAGGATAAGTACATCTGGATCAGTAAACATCCACTTAGCAAGGAGTACCTTTTGCTGATTTCCACCTGATAAGTTACCAACATTCTGTTCAACGGTTGGAGTTTTGGTACGAAGCATATGCTTATAATCGACAGCAACCTGATACTCTTTATCCTTATCAATAACAGAACCGTTACTTACTGCAGCAAGGTTAGCAAGAGTAGTGTTTATTTTTATTGAGTTTGTAAGAATAAGTCCATTACCCTTACGGTCTTCAGTAACATAAGCAATCTTATTGTCGATAGCCTGCTTAATATTCTTAAGCACAACTGGCTGACCATTAAGCTCAAGAGTTCCTCTAATTCCTGTACCATATGATCGTCCAAAGATACTCATGGCAAGTTCAGTACGTCCAGCACCCATAAGTCCATAGATACCTACTACCTCACCCTTACGAACCTTGAAGTTAACATTATCAACAACAACACGTTCAGGATTAGTTGGGTGATGAACTGTCCAGTTCTTAACCTCAAGATTAACTTCGCCAAGCATTACTGACTCATCTCTCTTAGGGAATCGATCTGTGATTTCACGACCAACCATACCTTTAATAATTCTATCTTCTGAAATCTCTGTGGTTTTCTTATCCATTGTTTCGATTGTAGAACCATCTCGAACTACTGTAATCTTATCAGCTACATAAGAAACCTCATTTAACTTATGAGATATAATAATCGAAGTTAAGCCTTCTTCCTTGAACTTAAGAAGAAGATCAAGTAAAGCCTTTGAATCTGTCTCGTTAAGAGATGATGTAGGCTCATCCAAAATAAGTAATTTGGCATTCTTGGCAAGTGCTTTTGCGATTTCTACAAGCTGCTGCTTACCAGTACCAATTTCATTAACAAGCGTTCTTGATGACTCATTGAGACCAACCATCTTAAGATACTTATCGGCCTCACCATATGTCTCATTCCAGTCAAGTGCCATTGACTTACCACGCTCATTACCAAGGAACATATTCTCACCAATTGACATATATGGTATAAGAGCTAATTCCTGATGAATAATAACGATTCCTTTTTCCTCGGAATCCTTAATTTTATTAAACTGACACACCTCACCATTATAGATGATGTCACCTTCATATGTACCGTATGGATATACACCAGAAAGTACATTCATAAGTGTTGATTTACCGGCTCCGTTTTCACCAACGAGTGCATGAATCTCGCCCTCTTCTACCTGAAGATTAACGTTATCCAGAGCTTTTACACCTGGGAAGGTTTTTACTATATTTTTCATTTCAAGTAATATTTTAGCCAAAACGAATCCCTCCTACTCCTACTCCTAATCTTATTCTTACTTACAAACAGGCGGGTATAGCCCGCCTGCCTATAAGTATTATTAATACTTTTTAATCAATTACTTTAACTGATCCTCTGTATAGTAACCAGAATCAATTAAGAGTTCCTTGTAGTTGTTAACATCAGCGAATACAGGCTCGCAAA